>NZ_JACHFK010000007.1 GCF_014201805.1 Deinococcus metalli
GGGCGGGACGTGGTGGTCACGTCCCGGCTGAGCAGAGGATGCCGGGGGCACACCAAGACGCCGTCCATGAGAGACGCAGACTTCATGCAGGCCGCAGGGGCAAATGTGAAGGCCCCCGCCGCACGCACGGCAGGGGTCGGGACGCATGACGCTCAGGGCTTCGGCTGCGCCAGGCCCATCTGCTGGTACGTCTGGTACTGCGGCGCGCCGCCGAGCATGTTCTGGCCGCCGTCCACGGGCAGGATCACGCCGGTCACGTAACTGGCCGCGTCGGACACTAGGAACAGGGCGGCGTTGGCGATGTCCTGCGGCACGCCCATGCGGCCCAGCGGCACGCTGCCCGCCACGCGGCTGCGGCTGGCCTCGTCCGGCGCGAGGCGGGCCATGCCCTCGGTGCCGTCGATGGGGCCAGGCACGATGGCGTTCACGCGGATGCCGCGCAGGCCCCACTCGATGGCCAGGGTGCGCGTGAGCATGTCCACCCCCGCCTTCGCGGCGACCACATGCGCCTGCATGGGCACCGGGATGCCGTACGCGCTGATGCTGAGCACCGTGCCGCCGGGAGCGTTCAGGTGCGGGCCGGCGGCCTTGATGGTGTGGTACGTGCCGATCAGGTCGATCTCCACGACGGTCCTGAAGCCGTTGGGGCTGATGCCGTCCACCGGCGCGGGGAAGTTCCCGGCGGCGCCGGCCAGGACGATGTCGAAGTCACCGAACGCGCCCACGGCCCGCGCGACGGCGGCCTGCATTGCGGGGTAGTCGCGCACGTCCGCGCTGACGCCCAGCGCCCGGCCGCCCGCGTCCACGATGCCCCGCGCGGCCGCCTGCGCCTTGTCGAGGTTGCGGCCCAGGATCGTCACGGCGCAGCCGTGCGCGGCGAAACTCTGCGCGATGCCCAGGTTGATGCCGCTGCCCCCGCCGGTGATTAGCGCGTGCTTGCCGGCCAGCAGGTCGGGGCGGAAGGTGCTCTGGGGCGTGCCGGGCGCGAGGGTGCCGAGGGAATGCGGGGGCATCTGGGTCATGGGTCTCCTGGGTGCGAGCTGAAGGTCAACCTGGCATGCGGTCGAGGGGCTGGCGGCGTGGACATTCGGACAGTCAGACCGTCTCAGGTCTTCAGGGCGCTGGCGAGGCCCTCGGCGGTCATGTGCAGGGCGTTCCACTGCACGGCGTCCGCGAGGCTGCGGGCGTGCGGCAGGTCGTCGTTCAGGATGCGCTTGGTGCCCTCCAGCGCGCGGGCGGGCAGGCCGGCGAGGTGCAGGGCGAGCTGCTGCGCGCGGGCGAACAGCGCGTCCGGGGTGTCCAGCACCTCGGTCACCAGGCCCCAGCGTTCGGCGGTGGGCGCGTCGATGGGCTCGGCAGTCAGGGCGAGGTGCGCGGCGCGGCCGTGGCCGATCACGCGCGGCAGGCGTTGCAGGCCGCCGAGGTCCGCGGTGATGCCCAGGCGGACTTCCGGCAGGCGGAAGCGGGCATCGGCCGAGCACACGCGCAGGTCGCAGGCCGCGATGAGTTCCAGGCCCGCGCCGATGCACCACCCGTGCACGGCCGCGATCACCGGGATCGGCAGCGCGGCCAGGCCCTCGATAGCGGCGTGCATGTCGTCCACCACCGCCCGGAACTTCTCGGGGTCGCCCAGGGCGGGCGCGATGCTCGCGGCGCTGGCCGTCACGTCCAGCCCGGCGCTGAACAGCTCCTCGCCGCGCACGATCAGCACGCGGGCGCCGTCCAGGTCGGTCAGGACGCGCGCCATGTCCTCCCAGAACGCGGGACCCAGGGCGCCCTTCTTGCTGGTGATGGTCAGGGTGGCGACGCCACCCTCGCGGGTGAGCTTCACGCTCCGGAAAGTCATGAAGAAAGTGTACCCGGTTCAACGTGCGGCCCGGCCGGGCCCCCGGGCAGGCCCGTCGGTGCGAGGAATCCGGCGGCCCGCACTGCGGGAACATCACTAGAATGACCGTGATGCCCGCCCCCGCCCCGATCCCGCCTGGTCCGCCGGCCGTGCCCGCGCCGGCCCCGGCGGACACGGCCGGTCGGGCGCGGGCACGCCCCTCGTTGCAGTCGATGCTGATCCGCCCCCTGATCCTGCCGCTGCTGCTGATGCTGGGTGTGGGACTGGCCGTGCTGGTGGGCGTCAACCGCGGCGCGCAGGCGAGGGCGCTGGTCACGGACTCGCAGACCCGCCTGATCCTGATCAGCTCGCTGAGCGGCGACGTCGCCAGCATGGAAAACGGTGAGCGCGGGTACGTCCTGACCGGGGACCAGGACTTCCTGGCCCCGTACGCCGAGGGCCGCCTGCGCTTCTCGGCGCACACCTACGCCCTGCACGACCTCAGCCCGCCCGAACAGCAGGCGCGCCTGGCACAGGTGCAGGCGCTCGTGACCCGCTGGTTCCAGACAGCGGCCGAGCCGGAGATCCATGCCCGGCGCACCTCGCTGACGGCGGCGGCCTCGCTGGTCGACACCGGCGCCGGCAAGGCCATCCTGGACGAGGCCCGGCGCGCGCTGGACGACATGCAGGTCGAGGAGAACACGAACCTGAGCGCCGCGACCGCCTCCAGCCAGGACACCCTCAACCGCGTGCGGCTGGTCACGGTGGGGGGGCTGCTGCTGGGCGTGCTGCTGCTGCTCGTGACCGCGTGGCAGGTGGCCCGCACGGTCACGGCCATGCTCAACCACCTCACCGAGGGCGCGCGTCAGATCGCGGCCGGGCGCTACGACCTGCGCCTCCCGGACAGCGACGTGCGTGAACTCGCGGAGCTGGGCCGGCAGGTGGACGTCATGGCGGCCGCCGTGCAGCGCCGCGAGCACGAGCTGCGCGTCTCGAACGAGAAGCTCGGGCGCAGCAACCGCGAGCTGGAGCAGTTCGCGTACGTCGCGTCCCACGACCTGCAGGAACCGCTGCGGACCATCGCCAGCTTCACCGAACTGCTCGCGCGGCGCTACCACGGGCAGCTGGACGAGCGCGCCGACCAGTACATCGCCTTCACGACCTCCGCCACCACCCGCATGAAGAACCTGATCCAGGACCTGCTCTCGTACTCCCGCGTGCGCCAGGGCGGACGCTCTCCCACCACGCTCGACATGCAGGACCTCGTCGGGAGCGTCGTGGACGACCTGGCGGCGCAGGTGGCCGCTGTGGGAGGCCGCGTGGTGCTGGAACCGCTGCCGACCGTGCAGGGCAACGCCGAGCTGCTGCGGCAGGTGTTCCTGAACCTGATCGGCAACGCCCTGAAGTTCCGCGCCGAGGACCGCGCGCCGGTCGTGCAGGTCAGCGCAGCGCGTCAGGGGCGCGGCTGGGTCTTCAGCGTGCAGGACAACGGTATCGGGATCGAGCCGCAGTACCACGAGCGCATCTTCGGGGTCTTCCAGCGGCTACACGGCCAGGACGAGTACGATGGCAGCGGGATCGGCCTGGCGGTCGCCCGCAGCGCCGTCGAGCAGCATGGCGGCGCCGTGTGGGTCGAGAGCCGGCCCGGTCAGGGCAGCACCTTCCGCTTCAGCGTGCCGGACGCCACCGCCGGCCCGGTGGGCGCGGTGCCCACGGCCGCCAGCACCCCCGACCCTGTTCCCGCCGCGGCCCGAGACGCCGCGACCCCCGCCAAGGAGCCCGCATGACCGGTATCGAGATCCTGCTCGTCGAGGACAATCCCGCGGACGTCATGCTGACCAGGGAGGCCTTCGAGGAAGCGGACTTCCCGCACCAGCTGCGCCATGCCCGCGACGGCGTGGACGCCCTGATGTACCTGCGCCGCGAGGGCAAGTACGCCCAGGCCACCCGCCCCGACGTGATCCTGATGGACCTGAACATGCCGCGCATGAGCGGCCTGGAGGTGCTCGACATCCTCAAGGCCGACGACAGCCTGCGCAGCATCCCGGTGATCGTGCTGACCACCTCGCGCGCCGAGACGGACATCTGGCGCAGCTACGACCTGCACGCCAACGCCTACATTCCCAAACCGGTCAGCATCGCGGAGTTCGTGGACGTGGTGCGCACC
Source organism: Deinococcus metalli (assembly GCF_014201805.1). Lineage (NCBI taxonomy): Bacteria > Thermotogati > Deinococcota > Deinococci > Deinococcales > Deinococcaceae > Deinococcus > Deinococcus metalli. Next base: position 3,993 of record NZ_JACHFK010000007.1, read on the forward strand.
CTGGGCAACTTCTGGTTTCACAAGGCGGCGCTGCCCCCCCGGCGGACGTAGGCGGCCGCGGCAACGAAATCTGGAAAGGCTCACGGGCCGCGCTGGGCACGCATGCTACCCTGCCCCCGTGAGCCTGAGCGTTCCCCACCCGGACACCGCCGCGCCTGTGGTCACGGGCGCGGCGCGGCCGGTGCTGAGCGCGCAGGGCCTGGGCAAGACCTTCGGCCGGCGCACCGTCGTGCGCAACGTAAGCTTCACCGTGCAGCCCGGCGAGATCGTCGCGCTGTTCGGCCCCAACGGTGCGGGCAAGACCACCACCTTCTACATGGTCGTGGGCTTCATCCGGCCCGGCGCCGGGCGCATCACGCTGGGTGACCGGGACCTGACCCGGCTGCCCATGCACGAACGTGCCCGGCTGGGCCTGGGCTACCTGCCGCAGGAGGCCAGCGCGTTTCGCAAACTCACGGCGCGCGACAACCTGCTCGCCATCCTGGAGTACCAGAAGCTCCCGCGTGCCGAGCAGGAGGTACGCGCGGACGCCCTGCTGGCCGAATTCGGCCTCACGCACCTGGCGGGCAGCTACGCGTATCAGCTGTCGGGCGGCGAGCGCCGCCGGCTGGAACTCGCGCGCGCCCTGACCACCGATCCCGACTACCTGCTGCTCGACGAGCCCTTCACGGGCGTGGACCCCAAGAGCATCCGCGACATCCAGCGCCTGATCCGGGAGCTGCGTGACCGTCGCGGCATCGGGGTGTTCATCACGGACCACAACGTCCGCGAGACCATCGCCCTGACCGACCGCGTGTACCTGATGTTCGACGGAGACGTGAAGTTCGAGGGCACCCCCGCGAGCTTCGCGCAGGACGAGGACGTCCGCCGGCACTACCTCGGCGACGACTTCGAGCTGTAGGCCGCGGGGAGGAACGGACCATGCTGTGGGTCTTCCTGGCATTCGTGGTGCTGCTGTCCGGCGTGGTCGCCTACGCGGCCGATACCATCGCGCGCAAGGCGGGCCGCAAGCACATCCGCTGGTTCGGCCTGCGCCCCAAGACGACCGCGCTGGTCGTCGCGGTGCTGTCGGGCATGGCCATCTCGGCCGCCAGCCTGACCGCCTTCCTGCTGCTGAACAAGAATGCCGTGGACATCATCGCCGCCGCAGACCAGTTGCGCCCGCAGCTGGAATCGCTGCGCCGGGAGTACGCGGCCGCGAAGGACGACCTGAAGGCCGCGAACGCCGAGCGCGACGCCGCCCGCAAGGAGGCCGAGCGCGTGGGCGAGTTGCAGGCCGCCGCGCAGCGTGACCTGCGCGCCACCCGCGCGGACCTGGAGACCGCCCAGCAGGCCGAGCAGCGCCTGAAGGCCGAGACGGCCACCCTCCAGGGCCGTGTGAAGACCCTGGGCACCACCATCACCACCCTGGAAGGCCTGGCGAAGGAGAACCGCGTGAAGCTCCAGGCGTCGGAAGCGGCGCTGAAGGCCAGCCAGGCCCGCGCGCAGACGCTCGACGCCCAGGTGCTCGACTTCCGCGCCCGCACCGCCCTGGCCCAGCAGGAAGCGCAGAACGCCCAGGACCGCGCGGCGACGGTGCAGGCCAGCGCGGACCGGGCGCAGGCGCGTGCCGCCACGGCCGAGGCCGCCGCCCGCACCGCGCAGGCGCGCGCGCTGCAGGTGCAGGAGGCGTCCGCGCGGGCGCAGGTCAGCGCCCGGCAGGCCCTGGCGCAGGTGCAGGCCCAGGCCCAGGCCGCGCGCACCCAGGCGGACGCGCTGCGCACGCAGGTCGGGCAGCTGGGCGCGTCCCGGCAGGCCGCGCAACAGGACCTCCAGAATGCCAAGGCGGCGCTCGCCACCGCCCGCACGGCCCTGGCTGCCGCGCAGACCGCCCGCGCACAGGCCGAGCGGCAGCGGCAGGCCGCGCAGGCGGCGCGCGACACCGTGGCGGCCGAGCGCAGCCGCGTGGCCGCGCAGCGTGACCAGCTCGTCGCGGACCGTGACCGCATCACCCGGCAGCGCGACCAGGCGCAGGGCGACCTGGTGGTCCTGCAACAGCAGCAGCTTGCGCTCAAGAGCAGCAACGACGCCCTCTCGCGCGACCTCGCCACCGCGCGCACCACGCTGGGCAAGTTGCAGGACGAGTACTCCAGCAGCCGCGCCGAACTGAACGCCAGCCGCAACACGGACCTCGCGTACCCGAAAAACGACCTGGTGTACGCGGCGGTGGTGCCCAGCGTGCGCAACCTCGACGGCTTCCTGAAAGACGCCGACAGGGCCGCGCAGACCCGCGGTGCCAAGGGCTCGCCCGCGGTGCGCCTGGCGTCCGGGTCGCGCGCCGCGCTGGAGACCACGCTGCGCGGCCTGAACACCAGCACCTTCGTGCAGTGCCGCGCTGCCCAGAACGCCGCCCTGGGCTTTCCGGTGGACCTCAGCTGCGACGCCCGGCCCAACACCGTCCTGTTCCACCGCGGCGACATCATCCGCCGCATCAGCGTGAACCTGAAGGCCGAGCCGCGCGTGATCCAGGACCAGATCAGCGAACTCGTCAAGGACACCGTCGTGGATATCACCACGCGCGGCGTGCCGGACGAGTACATCCTGAACCAGGGCCTGGACGTCAACGAGTTCATCGCGCTGCTCACGCGCCTGAACGCCCGCAGCGACGCGACCGCCGTGGTCGGCATGGCGGCGCGCGACGACGTGAAGCCCAGCACCCGCGTCGACCTGTACCCGATCCTGCCCTGAGCGTGCGTCCGGCCCGGCCGCGCGTCAGGCCCGCCCGCTACACTCCGCCCATGCGCTCCCTGCTGCTCCTGACCCTGCTGCTCGCCCAGAGTGCCCACGCCGCCCCGGTGCGCGTGGAGTTCTGGCACGCCATGGGCGGCGTGAAGGACACCGTCGCCCGCTACGCCCGCGATTTCAACGCCGCCCAGAGCGCCTACGAGGTGGTGCCCGTCGCGTTCGGGAATTACCGCGACCTGCTGCCCAAACTCCAGGACGCCCTGAAGGCCGGCACCGCCCCCGCGCTGGTGCAACTGGAGTTCACGCAGTTCCCGAACCTGGCTGCACAGGGCGACCTGGCGGACCTGGGCCGCGCCGTGGACGCCCTGCCGGACACCCTGAGCGGCGACCTCTACCCGTCGGTGTGGAAGGCCGGGCAACTGACCGGCAAGACCTACGGCCTGCCGTGGAACGTGTCGGTGCCGGTGCTGCTGTACAACGCGGGCGCGCTGAAGAAGGCCGGCGTGAGCTTCCAGGACACCTGGACGGGCCTGGAGGGCGCGAGCCGCACGCTGGCGACCGGTGGCCGCCGGCCCCTGATCGCCGCGGCGGACGCGTGGACCTTCGAGGCGAACGTGTTGTCGCGCGGCGGCTCGCTGGTCGAGGGCACGCGCCCGGCCCTGAACAGTCCGGAGGCCGTCGAGGCGCTCACGCAACTGGCGCGCATGAGCGCCGCCGGACAGGCCCAGCCGCGCACGCTGGGCGAGGCGACGCGCGGCGCCTTCGACTTCGCGCGCGGCCAGAACCTGTTCGTTCCTGCCAGCGTCGCCAACTGGAACGACGCGCGCCGCCTGCCCTTCTTCACCCTGGGCGTGGCGCCGTTTCCGTGCGAGAAGGTGGGCTGCACGGTGCCGCTGGGCGGCGCGGTCCTGAGCGTGCCGCGCGGCACGTCCGCGCCCGAACAGGCGGGCGCCGTGGCGTTCTGGCAGGCCCTGATGGACCCCGCCCGGCTGAGTGACTGGGTGCAGGCCACCGCCTACGCCCCCCCGCGCCGCGCCGCGCTGCCGCTGCTGGAGGGCTGGTACGACCGCAACCCGCAGCTGCGCGCCGCGCACGCCCAGATGACCCGCGCCGTGCCGCGCCCCACGCTGCCCGCCTACGCCCGCTGGATTCCCCTGATCGAGCAGGCCATCACCCGCGCCACCACCGGGCAGGTCAGTGCGAAGGCCGCCCTGGACGACGCCCAGCAGGCCGCCCTGAAGTGACGGCCCGCCTGAGCCGCGCGGAAGCGCCGGGGGAAGGCCGGCGGGTGTATAGGACGCCGATCACGCCCTGATCACGCGTGGGCGCGTATTCTGGTGGAGCACGGGCAGGGAGGAGCGTCGTGGCTCGCCGGCGCGTGCGGCTCCCGGGGGGGAGTGGATGTCCAGCGCCAGCGGGAACAGTCGGGGGGCTGTTGTCGCTGGTCGCTCTCTGTGGTCCCCAGCCCGCCGCTACAATGACCGCCGATGTCCGCCGCGTACCTGCTGCTCACGCTCATGGTCACTGGCCTGCTGCTCCTGCTGCTGTCCAGACCCGGTGCCGCCCGCGCCATGACGGTGTGGAGCCTGGCCGCCCTGCTGCCGCTGCTGTGTGCCCTCAGCGCGGCGCTGTCGGCGCAGGGCCGCGCGGCCCGCGTGCTCGCCACGGCGGCGCCCCAGGACACGCAGGTGACCGTCACGACCGGCGGCGCGGCCCGCACGCTGATGCTGTCCGCGCAGGACGCCGCATGCGTGGAACGTGCCGTGTATCTCAACGCGCACGTGACCCTGGACACCGCCGCCGGCCCGCTGCCCCTGGGACCCGGCACGCGCGTGACCGGCCCCCTGCCGTCCCGCGCGGCGGTGGAGGCGCAGGTCATCCGCGGCACGCTGCGCTGCCCGCACCTGCACGCCGTGCGGACCCACTGACGTTCCGGCGCGTTACTCGCCCAGGAAGCGGCGCAACTCGTCCAGGTTGTGGCTGGTGCCGATCACGACCAGCCGGTCGTGCGGCCGGACGATGTCCTCGGCGCGCGGCGTGACCTCGATCTTGCCCGCGTGGCTGATGGCGATGACCTGCACGCCGAAGCGGCCCGTGAGGTTCAGGTCGCGCAGGGTGCCCTTCACGCGCTCGTTCGCCTCGATCTCCACGATGGCGTAGTCGCCGCCCAGGTCGAGGGTGTCCACGATGTTCGGCGTGGCGATCTGCCGCGCCAGACGCACGCCCATGTCGTGTTCCGGGCGGATCACCAGGTCGGCCCCGATGCGCTCCAGCACGCGGCGGGCCATCTCGTCGATGGCCTTGGACACCACGTAGGTGGCGCCCAGGCTCTTGGCGTTCATGGTCGCCAGGATGTTCGCCTGCACGTCCGTGCCGATGGCGACCACGACCACGTCGAAGTCCGCGACGCCCATGGCGCGCAGGGCCCGCTCGTCTCCGGCGTCCACGATGGCCGCGTGCGTGACGAGGTTCATCACCCGCTCGACGTTCTCCTCGTTGTGGTCGATGGCCACGACCTCGTGCCCCATCTCGTAGAGGGTGGTGGCGACCGCCGTGCCGAAGCGGCCCAGCCCGATCACGAGGCATTGTTTGGTCTTCATGTCAGCGTCCTCTCGTGCGTTCCAGGGTAGCGCGCGGGCATGTTCACCCGATCAGGATGTCGCGGTCGGCGGGGTAACGCACCAGCGCCTGGCCCTGCGGCCGGCTGAACGCCACCGCGAAGGTGAGCGGCCCGATGCGGCCCAGGAACATCAGCAGGATCAGGATCACGTGCTGGTCCGGGTTCAGGAGCGGCGTGGTGTTCATGCTCAGGCCCACCGTGCCGAAGGCGCTGACCGCCTCGAAGAACAGCTGGACAAACAGCACGTCCTGGCGGGTGTTGAGCAGCAGCAGCAGGATCAGCATGCCGTTGACCAGCCCGATGCTCAGCAGGCCGACCGTCATGGCGCGCAGCACCGTGTCGGTGTCGATGCGGCGCCGGAACAGCGTGGTGTCCCGGCGCCCGCGCACCATGCTCCACGCCGAGGCCATCATCACGTAGAAGGTGCTGGTCTTGATGCCGCCGCCGGTGCCGCCGGGGTTCGCGCCGATGAACATCAGCAGGATCGAGATGAACAGCACCGGCAGGCCCATCGCGCCGTAGTCGAGGGTGTTGAAGCCCGCCGTGCGCGTCGTCACGCTCTGGAAGAACGACGCCAGCAGCTTGTCCCCGAAGCCCAGCGGCCCCAGCGTCCGGGGGTTGCTCCACTCCAGGCCCAGGTAGCTCACGGTGCCGAACACCAGCAGCGCGGCCATCATGGTCAGCACCAGCTTGCTGTGCACCATCAGGCGGTGCCGGCGGCGGTGCATCAGGTGCGCGACCACGTTCAGCTGCACCAGGAAGCCCATGCCGCCCAGCACGATCAGCGCCGCGACCACCAGACTGACCAGCGGATCGCGCACGAAGCCCATCAGGTTGTCGCTGTACAGCGCGAAGCCCGCGTTGTTGAAAGCGCTCACCGAGTGGAACACCGCGTAGAACGCGCCGCGCGCCCAGCCCTCGCGCGCCACGAAGTCCGGCAGCAGCAGGAGCGCGCCCACGGCCTCGATCACGAAGGTGTACAGGAAGATGTTGCGGATCAGCGGCAGCACGTCCCCGGCGCTCAGGGCACTCACCTGCTGCGCCAGCCGGATGCGCTCGGTGTAGTTCACGCGCCGCCGCGACAGCAGCGCGAATGACGTCCCGAAGGTGATGATCCCCAGCCCGCCCAGCTGGATCAGCAGCATGATCACCACCTGCCCCAGCCGGCTGAAGTCCTTGGCCGGGTCGAGGACGTTCAGGCCCGTCACGCACAGGGCGCTGGTGGCCGTGAAGAGCGCTTGCAGGAAGGTCACGCTGCGCCGCGTGCCGTCCGGGTTCACGCCGTGCATGATCGGCAGCCACAGGAGCAGCCCGCCCAGCACGATCGCCGCCGCGAAGGACAGCGCGATCAACTGCGGCGGACTGCGCCGCGACAGCCACGGCTTACGCAGCCGCCTCGCGCTCGGCGGCGGCAGGGGAGCGGGAGGCGGTCGGGTCATACGGCTTGCGGATTGTACGCCGGGGCCTACAGGCCCGGCTATACTTATCTGTCATGCCCCGCCCCGCCCGCCCTGCCCGACCCCCCGCCGCCCGGTCCGGGGCCGACCGCCCCCACGGCACCGGCCGCAAGGCCAGCCGGCCCAAGGTGGACCACCGCACCCGCCAGAAAGCGCACGAGTACGAACTCGACGCCCTGAGCGGGCTGGAGCGCGTCGCGGAGACGGAACTCGCTGCCGTGCCGCTGGCGCGCGATATCCGCGGCCCGCGCTTCTGGTATCCCGGCGACCCCGAACGCCTCACCCGCATGAAGAGCGTGGTGGCGGTGTACCGTATCCAGACCTGGGACGTGCCCCGCCCGCGCGGTCTGCTCGGCAACCAGCAGCTCGGGGAACTCACCGAGTACCTGCGCAGCGTCGTGGAGGTCGGCGGCCACACGTCCTTCCGCCTGGGCGCGGCCGGCAAGGAGTCCAGCGTCATGCAGCGGCTGGCCGAGGAACTCCAGCAGGGCCTGAACCTGCCCCATGACCCGGAGACCGGCGAACTGCTGATCCGGCTGCGTCCGGAGCTGGATGGTCCCGGCTGGGACGTGCTGGCCCGCATCACCCCGAAACCGCTGTCGGCGCGGCCGTGGCGGGTGTGCAACCTGCACGGCGGCCTGAACGCCACCATCGCCTACGCCGTGCACAAGCTCGCCGGGCAGCGCGACGTGGACCGGATCTTCAACCCCATGAGCGGCAGCGGCACCCTGCTGATCGAGCGCGCCCTGATGGGCCCCAGCGACGCGATGGTCGGCGTGGACGCCAGCCAGGCCGCCGTGGACTGCGCGCGGGCGAACATCCACGCCGCGAAAAAGGACATCGAGGTCGCGTGCCTGGACGCCCTGCACACCGGCCTGCCGGCCCGCTCCTTCGACCTGGTCGTTGCCGACCTCCCGTGGGGCGACGCGGTGGGCAGCCACGTGGACAACGAGGTGCTGTATCCCGCCTTCCTGACAGAGATGCACCGCCTGACCAGCAAGCAGGGCCGCCTGGCCGTCATCACGCACGAGATCAGGATGTTCGAGCGGGTGTTGCAGGATCAGCAGAAATGGCACGCGCAGGAACTGTTGCAGGTCGCCAGCGGCGGCCACCACCCGAAGGTCTACCTGCTGCACCGGCGGTAGAAGACGGTGCGGGCGCGGGTCGTGAGCGCATGGTGGTTCCAGACCCGCGAGGTCTGGGCCGTCGAGATTGACGATCTGGAGGGCCTCTTCAGGGGTGGTCAGCAGGTGACCTTCACGCTGGAAGACGAGACGGCGGGGCCGTTTCTGATCCGCAGCGTCGAGATGTCCGATCACCGTCTCGAAGGGACATCCTATGTCGCCCTGACCATCCAGGCCGCCCGCAAACGGGGGCTCGACCGCTTCATCCATGGCGTCGTCGAGGCGACCGATCCACAGACGATGACGTGATCTTCATGCTGTCCGGGGGCCGTGCCCGTTTCGGGTCACCGGGCGTTCATGTGCGTGTGGATCGCGCCGCCGACGCGGTGAGGATCATGGAGCACGGGGCAGGAGGAGCCATGACGGAAGCGGTCGCGGCCGCGCGGCGGCGCTGGGTGCGGGGCGGGGTGCTGCTGGGCGTGGGCCTGGGCGGACTGTTCGACGGTATCGTGCTGCACCAGATCCTGCAGTGGCACCACCTGCTCAGCAGCGACCACCCCCCGGACACCGTGCGCTCCCTTCAGCTCAACACCCTGTGGGACGGCCTGTTTCATGCGGCGGCGGCCACGTGCACGGTGCTCGGCATCTTCTCGGTGTGGAGCGGCACCCGTGTCGGCCGGCCGGTCACGTGGCGCACCTCGGCGCTGGTCGGGACGCTGCTGTTCGGCTGGGGGCTGTTCAACGTCGTTGAGGGCGTGATCGACCATCACCTGCTGGGGCTGCACCACGTCCGCCCCGGCCCGCATCAGGTCGCCTACGACGTGGGCTTCCTGGCGTGGGGCGCCGTCATGCTGCTGGTCGGCTGGCGGCTGATGGAGCGCCGGCGTCCGGCGCCGTGACCGGATGCCCTACCCTGTGCGGCATGACCACCTTCCGCTGGGGCATCCTGGGCGCGGCCCGGATCGCGAACCGTCTCGTTCCCGCCTTCCGCGCCGCGGGCGGTGAAGTCGTGGCGGTCGGCGCGCGGGACGCCGCGTCCGCACACGCGCAGGCGTTCTCGGACAGGTGGGGCGTGCCCGTGGTGGGCGGCTACCAGGACGTGCTGGACAGTGACGTGGACGCCGTGTACATCCCGCTGCCGAACGACCTGCACCTGCCCTGGACGGTGGCCGCGCTGCGCGCCGGCAAGCACGTCCTGACCGAGAAGCCCTACACCCTGGACGCCGCCCAGGCCCGGGAGATCGCGGCCGTGGCGGCCCAGACCGGCAAGGCGGCCATGGAGGCCTTCGCGCCGCGGTTCCATCCGTTCCTGCTGCGGGTCCGTGAGATCGTGCGGTCGGGGGAACTGGGCGAGGTGCGCGTGGTTCGCAGTGCCTACGGCTTCAGCCTGCAGAACGCGGGCGATATCCGCTGGGACGCCACGAAGGGCGGCGGGGCGCTGTACGACGTGGGCACGTACTGCGTGAACACCACCCGCCTGCTGCTGGGTGAACCGCACGCGGCGACCGCCCAGGCCCGCTGGACACCCGGCGGCGTGGACCTGGGCCTGAGCGGCACGCTGGAGTACGCGGGCGCGCTCGTCACGCTCGACTGCGGCTTCGACTGGGGCAGTCCCGACACGCAGCGTCTGACGATCATCGGCACGCGCGGCACGCTGGACGCTGGCCGCGTGTCCAGCCCGCCCGACGGGGAGCCGGTCACCCTGACGATCCGCACCGCGGACGGCCCGCGCGAGGAATCGTGCCCGGCCGCCGACGCCTACACGCTGATGGCCACGCACTTCCAGCAGGCCGCGCAGGGCGTGGTGCCGCCCCTCTACCCGCCCGACGACGCCGTGGCCCAGATGCGCGTGCTGGACGCGCTGTACGAATCGGCGCGGACGGGGAGAAGGATCGACCTTCAGTCCTGATCCGCGAGCCGCACGGTCAGGTGCCGGACGAGGTGATCGACGTGATCGCCCCAGTGGATGCCCTCAGGAGCAGCGCCTTCTGAATGTCTCCAGCGATGTCGACCAGGTCGTCGATAGCGTCCCCGACGCTTTCCGTGGACTCGGTGATGTCCGGGTGGTGCGTATCCCCGTCATAGAAGCCGAGTTCGGGCCACTGGGGGCCGATGGTTCCGCGGAGGGTGTCATCTGCCGGTTGCGGCTCGACGTCGTCCAGCCAGCGGATGCGTGTCGGCAGGCGCCTCACGACAGCGCGCAGGCGCAGCAGTTCGTGGCGCAGCCTGGACAGGGACGCGCCTTTTCGCTCCACGATCAGATTCAGCGTCTGGTGGGCCTGTGCGAGGACCTCCTGTTCAGCCAGCTTCCTCCCGCGCCTCACGGAATCGGCCACGTGATCGTGCCCATCTGATCGGTGCGCCACACCTTCACGCCGGCGGCGGCCAGCCGGTTCAGGACGTCCGGGTTGGGGTGTCCGTAGGTGTTGCGCCCCACGCTGATCACGGCGTCTTTCGGGGTCGTCTGCACGAGAAAGGCGGCGCCTGTGCTGAAGCGGCTGCCGTGGTGCGCGGTCTTGAGCAGGTCGAGGTGGCCCAGACCGATCATGTCCTCGGCGGGGTCCGGCAGGTCGCCCAGGATGGCGGTGCTCCAGCCGCGCGACTCCAGCTTGATGGCCACGGAGTTGTCGTTGTCGGCCGTGCTCCACACATTCCCCGGCGGCCACAGGACGGTCAGGGTGGCGTCGCTGGCGCTGACGCGGTCGCCACGCCGAACCTCGCGCACCGGAACGCGGCGTTCGCGGGCGGCGGCGAGCACCGCGTCCAGCACGGGGTCGCCCACCTTGCGCTGCCCGATCCACAGTTCCCCGACCGGCACGGCGCGCAGGACGCTGGCGAGGCCCTCGATATGGTCGGTATCGGCGTGGGTGGCAACCGCCACGTCCAGCGTCCGCACGCCCAGGGCGCGCAGGGCGGGCACGACCGCCTTGCCGCCCACGTCGTAGTCCGAGCCCACCGAGCCGCCAGCATCGACCAGAATGGTCAGACCCGGCACGCGGATCAGTGTGCCGTCGCCCTGCCCGACGTCCAGAAAGACGATGTCGCGCGGCGGGTGCAGCCGGGCCGGCAGCGCGGTCATCAGGGCACACACGAGCACGGTGCCCAGCACGGCCGGCAGCCGGACGCGGCCCAGCAGCCACAGCACGCCGGCCAGGGCACTGACCGCGTACGCGATCATGCCGGCAGGGGAGACGGTGCCCCACGGCAGCACCGGGAACTGCCCGGCGGTGCGCGCGACCCACAGCAGCGCGTCGGCCAGCACGCCGTTCAGCAGGTTCAGCGGTGCGGCGGCCGGCCCCAGCAGTCCGGCCACGAAACCGGCGGGCACCAGCACTGCCATGATCGGCGCGGCGAGCAGGTTGGCGGGCAGGCCCACCAGCGGCAACTGCCCGAAGGTGCCCGCGATGACCGGCAGCGTGGCGAGTTCCGCCAGCACCGTCGCGCTCAGGGCGGCGCGCAGCCCGTGGGGCCACGTGGCCGGCAGGCGGTCGGCGGCGCGCCCGGCCAGGGTCAGCGCCAGCACCGCCAGGAACGACAGCTGGAAGCCGATGTCCAGCAGCCACAGCGGGAACAGCAGCACGCACACCAGGGCCGCCAGCGCGGTCAGTCCGGTGGGATCGACCCGGCCGCGCCCGACCGCCAGGGCGATCAGCACCACAAAGCCCATGATCACCGCGCGGGTGATGCTGGGCGACAGCCCGACCAGCCACAGGTACCCGAGCAGCAGCGCGGCGGGCAGGCCGTAGCGCCACCCGGGCGGCGCGCCCCGCCACGCCAGCAGCCAGACCAGCACCCCGGTGATCAGCGCGACGTTCTGCCCCGACAGCGCCATCAGGTGCGCGAGCCCGGCGCGGTTAAAGGCGTCCCGCACGGCGTACCCCTCCGCGAAGTCCTCGCGGCCGATGTCGCTGCGGTCGCCCAGCTCGACGGCCTGCATCAGCGCGGCCTCGCGCGGCCCGAGCCCGGCGGTCAGGCCCTGGCGGAACCACCCGCGCACGCCGCCCTCGCGGCCGCTCTGGCGCAGGCGCGCCCCGACCAGCACGGCCGTGGGTGTGGGCAGGAACACGCCGCCCTGGGCGCGCAGCCACGCGGCCTGATCAAAACCGCCGGGCGTGCGCCGGCCCTCCGGGGCGATCAGCCGCCCGCTGACGCGGATGTGGCCGGGGCGGGCCAGCGGCCTGGGCGCGACGGCCACCCGTGCCCGGGGGTCGCTGAGGGTCAGGAACTGACCGTCCCACTGGCCGTCCAGCGTGACCTGCGCGCCCAGCCACGGGCGCAGCGGATCGGGCCGCGACGTGACCACGTGCGCCGACCCGAACCCCGCCGCCGCGCCCGCCAGCGCCAGCAGGGCCAGGGCCGGCCGGGCATCCCACATGGCCAGCAACGCGCCGCCCAGCACGCTCAGCGCGCCCCACCACACGCCCAGGTCGAGCTGGACGCCGCCGATCACGCCCAGCACCGCGATCACGGGCCACGCCACCCGGCCGCTGGCCCGCGGCGGGGCGCCGGACGCGGGGAGCATCAGTACGTGACCAGCGGCGTCAGGAGTTTCATGGTCGTGGCCCCCACGCCCTTCACACGGTCGAGGTCGGCCAGCGAGCGGTACGGGCGGCCCGCGATGATCTTCCGCGCCAGGCTCGGGCCGACCTTCGGCAGCGCCTCGAGCTGTTCCTCGCTGGCTGTGTTCAGGTTCACCCTCCCGGAGATCAGCGGGGTGATGCTGCGGGTGGTCGGGTACGTCGCCGGCTCGGCGGCGGTCGCCGTGATCGCCGGCAGGGCTGTGCGTGTCACGGTCGGCACGTGTGGGCGCGGCCACACCGCAGGGCCCAGCGTCAGCCCCGCGACGAGCAGCACGCCGGCGCCCAGCACAACCGACCACGGCAGCCCGGAAATGATCACCCGGTCATTCTAGAAGTGGGGTCGGCTTTGCCGGAACGCATATGAGCGCCCGGCGCCCCCCACTTGACGAGCGCTTCATGTGCCGCCGGGGGGGCCGCCCGTCGCCCGGAGGGCTGTTATGCTGCGGGCATGGTTCCGGACGACACCCATGGTCAAACGCACGAGCGCCTCACGTGGGCGCTGGTGGTGATCGCCGTCGGCGCGATCATCGGGATCGGCACGGCCGCGGCCCTGCTCGCCCGCAAAGGCCGCCCTCTGCCGGACGACCCGGACGCCCCGCTGTTCATCTGAGTGCCGCCCTGCCGCCCGGGTGGTGGCCACGCTGAGAGCCCCGCCGGCTGTGCGCGGGCGCTCGTTTCAGTCCGGGGCCGCGGCGCCGCCCTCGCCGTGGGCGTCCCGCAGTTTGCGCCAGCGTTCCGCGACCTTCGCCTCCCAGCCCTCGCCGGTCGGGGCGTACAGGCCGAGCTGTGCGCCGTCCGGCAGGTAGGCCTGCGCGAAGCTGCCCTCGGGGTCGTCGAAGTAGTACGCGTAGCCGGTGCCGTAGCCCTGCTGGCGCATCAGCGCCGTGGGGGCGTTGCGCAGGTGCAGGGGCACCGGCAGCATCTCGCCGTCCCGCACGGCATTCAGGGCGTTTTTCCACGCCACGTACACCGAGTTGCTCTTGGGGGCCAGCGCGAGGTACACGACCGCCTGCGCCAGAGCCAGGTCGCCCTCGGGGCTGCCGAGGAACTCCACGGTGTCGCGCGCGGCGATGCACAGCCGCAGCGCCTGCGGGTCGGCCAGGCCGATGTCCTCGGCTGCCATGCGGACCACGCGGCGGGCCACGTACAGGGGATCGGCGCCGCCCTCGACCATGCGTGCCAGCCAGTACAGCGCGCCGTCCACGTGGCTGCCGCGCACGCTCTTGTGCAGCGCGGAGATGAGGTTGTAGAAGTCCTCGCCGTTCTTGTCCATGGCCGGCAGGTGTTTGCCGAAGGCCTCCGTCACCGCCTCCGGCGTGACCGGGTTCGCCAGGGTGCTGGCGACCTCCAGGGTGCTCAGGGCGCGGCGGGCGTCGCCCTCCGAGAGCCGCGCGAGCAGCTCCAGCGCGTCCTCCTGTGCGCTCACACCGGGCAGTCCGCGCTCGTCGGTCAGGGCGCGGTCCAGCAGCGCCCGCACCTCCTCGTGGGTCAGGGCCTGCAACACCAGCGTGCGGGCGCGGCTCCTCAGGGCCGGGTTCACCTCGAAGCTGGGGTTCTCGGTGGTCGCGCCGATCAGGGTCAGCAGGCCGGACTCCACGTGTGGCAGCAGCGCATCCTGCTGCGCCTTGTTGAAGCGGTGGATCTCGTCCAGAAACAGGATCGTCTTCTGGCCCCGGCCCCGCAGGCGCTCGGCCTCCGCGACCGCCTCGCGCACGTCCTTCACGCCGGCACTCACGGCCGACAGCGCGATGAAGTGCGCGCCGACCTCGCCGGCCAGCAGCCGCGCCAGGGTGGTCTTGCCCACGCCGGGCGGTCCCCACAGGATCAGCGAGCCCAGCCGCCCGCTCTGGAGCACCCGCGTGAGGGGTCGGCCCGGCCCCAGCAGGTGCGACTGCCCCACGACCTCCGCCACGCTGCGTGGGCGCAGGCGTTCGGCCAGGGGAGCGGGCGGGTCGAACAGGGTCACGCGCCCAAGGATACGGGGGCGGCCGGGCGGGGATGGGATGCGCGCTCAGGTTCTTCGGCGGCGGTCACGCGGCACAATGCCGGCATGGACTTCCAGACCTTTGAGCATCAGGTGCGCCTCGCGGCGTTTCCACCGGGCGTGCGGGTGAGCGCCCACCCCGAGGGCGCCGGCTGGACGCTGCGCGCGGCGAGCGAGGACGGCCGCGCGGGCCTGAACCTGCTCCTGACCGACGGCGCGGCCGACATGTACGGCGAGGGCCCGGCCTTCAGCGCGGCGCTCGCGCGGCTACGTCAGGCGGCCGTGGCGGGCCTGCCGCCCGTTCGGCCGGACGGAACGCTGGACCAGCTGGTGTTCGTGCGGGACTGACACGGCGGGCGCCGCCGTCTATCCTGCCCGGATGACGCATCCGGATCCCGCCGAGGCCTATGTCCGCCTGGCCCACGCCATCGACGCGCACGAGGAGGGCTTCGTGGACGGCTACGGCGGCCCGCCCGGGTGGGCCGACCGCACGCCCACGCCGCCTGCCGAGCTGCGGGAACGGGCGCGGCGGCTGCTGGACGACGTGCAGGCCGTGGAACCTTCCGAGCGCCGCGCCTTCCTGGAGGCCCAGGTGCGCGCCATGCTGGTCACGCTGGACCGGCTGTGCGGCGAGTCCCGGCCGTACCGCGACGAGGTGCGCGGCCTGTTCGACATCGAGCCGGTCGGGATGACCCAGGAGGAACTGGACGCCGCGCTGGCCCGTGTGGAGGCGCACCTGCCCGGCTCCGGGCCGCTGCCCGCGCGCCTGGAGGCCCTGCGCGAGCGGGTGGTCGTGCCGCGTGAGCGCATCCTGGACCTGGCACAGCCCATCCTGGCCGAACTGCGGGCGCGGACGCGGGCGCGCCTGGGCCTGCCGGACGGCGAGGAGTTCACCATCGGGCTGGTGAACGACCGGCCGTGGAGCGGGTACAACTGGCCGCTGGGCAACCTGAAAAGCCGCATCGACATCAACACGGACCTGCCGGTGCTGCTCACGAACCTCCCGGACCTGATGGCGCATGAGGGTTACCCCGGCCACCACACCGAGCACGCCAGCAAGGAAGCGCGCCTGGTGCGGGACCTGGGGTGGCGTGAGCACAGCCTGCAACTGCTGAACACGCCCGAGTGCGCGGTGTCCGAGGGCATCGCCATGAACGCCCTGGGCGCCGTGATGACCGGGGACGAGGTGCGCGGGTGGCTGACCGGCGACCTCGCCGCGCAGGCCGGCCTGGACGCCGCGGAGGTCGGCGCCTACCTGGACGCGGCCCGCGCGGTGGAGCACCTGCGTGCCGTGAACGCCAGCGCCGCGCTGATGCTGCACGCGGAGGGCCGCCCCGAGGCCGAGGTGCTGGACTTCCTCCAGACATACAACCTGCTCACGCCCGAGCGCGCCCGGCAGTCGCTGCGCTTCATCTCGAACCCCACGTTCCGCGCGTACACCTTCACGTACTCGGCCGGTCAGGAGCTGGTGGGCGACTTCCTGGAGGTGGGCGGCGACGGCGCGTTCCGGCGCCTGCTGAGCGAACCGCTCACGCCGGGGCGCCTGCACGCGGAGGTCGCGGCCGGGGAGGACCGGGCGCGGCGCTAGACTCCGGACCTATGCCTCTGGACGTGGGCTCCCAGCTCGCCGGGCGGTACGACCTGCAGGCCCTGCTGGGCGAGGGCGGCAGCGCCCGCGTGTTCCGGGCGCACGACACCGTGATCGGCCGCGAGGTGGCGGTCAAGCTCCAGCACGCGCACGTGCCGGACAGCGACCGCGAACGCTTCCTGCGCGAGGTGCGGACCCTGGCCCGCCTGACACACCCCGGCATCGTCCCGGTACTGGACCTGGGCGCCGAGCCGGACAGCGGGCGGCCCTTTTTCACCATGCCGCTGATGACCGGCGGCCCGGTCACGGCGCTGGGGCCGCTGGAAGACGCGCCGATGCCGCTGGCGCGCTACCTGACGGCGGCCGCCTTCGCGTCGCGGGCGCTGCAGTTCGTCCACGCGCAGGGCATCACGCACCGCGACCTGACGCCGGGCAACGTGCTGCTGGACGACGCCGGGCTGCCGCGCATCATGGATTTCGGCCTGGTCGCGCTGACCGACCACACCCGGCATCTCACGAGGAGCGGCGTGACGCTGGGCACGCCCGCGTACATGGCGCCCGAGCAGGCGCGCGGCGTGGGGGTGGGGCCGCGCAGCGACCTGTACGCCCTGGGCGCGGTGCTGTACCGCGTGGCGTGCGGTGTGCCCCCCTTTGTAGGCGACAGCGATCAGAGCGTGATGTACCAGCACGTCTACGAGCGCGTGCCGGACCCCCGTGACCTGAACCCGGCGGTGCCGGACGCCGTGGCCCGCGTGCTGCTGGCGCTGCTGGCCAAACGCCCGGAGGACCGTCCGGAGAGCGGCGAGGCGCTGGCGCACCTGTGGGCGCTGGCCCGGCGCGACATCTGGACGAACCACGCGCGCGGTCAGTACCGCGGCGGCCGCGCGCGCACCGGCGAGCACCCGGACGGCCCGGCCCGCGTGAGCGGCCTGCGCGAGGTCTGGAGCGTGCCGCTGCCCGGGGAGGTCACGTGGCCGGCGGCCGTGGTGGGCGAGGGCGACCTGGTCGCGGTGGGCACGCGCGGCGGTCAGCTGGTGCTCACGCACGCGTCGGGCCGACCTTTTGCCACATTCGCCGCCAAGGACGAGGTCACGGCGCCCGCCACCTTCCACGGCGGCCACATCCTGTTCGGCGCGTGGGACGGCACGCTGCGGCGCGTGAACCTGCACACCGGCGCGGAACTGTGGCGCCACCACGCGCGCGCGGAGCTGACCGGCGCGCCCACGCTGTGGCGCGGCCGGGTGCTGGCCAGCAGCCGCGACGGCCACCTGCACGCCCTGAACGCCCTGACCGGCGAACTTGCGTGGGCGTACCGCACGGGCGGTCCGGTCGCAGCGAGCCCGCTGGTGTGGGGCGGCGCGGCGCTGCTGTGCGACGAGAACGGCTGGCTGCACGCCCTGGACGCCGAGGACGGCCGGCCGCTGTGGCGCGTGGAGGTCGGCACCGTGCACGGCACGCCCGCCCTGCTGCCCACCGCCAGCGGCGAGGCCACCCTGGTCGTCGCCACGTGGGAGGGCGAGGTGCACGCGCTGGCGCTGGGCCTCGACCGCGGCCGGGCGGTGCTGCGCGGCTCCGAACCGAACCTGTGGACCTACGACCTGGAGGACGAGGTCTGGGCCGCCCCGGCCCTCACGCGCGGGGAGGGGGGGGACGGCCTGGCGATCCTGGCCGGGTGGGGCGGCACGGTGCATGCCCTGCGGCTCGCGGACGGCGAGGACGTGTGGTCGCACACCCTGGAGGGCCGCGTGACCGCCAGCCCTGTGATCAGCGCGGGCCTGGTGTTCCTCGCCTCGGAGGCCGGAGAGCTGGCGGCGCTGGACGTCCGGACGGGCGCGCCGCGCTGGCTGTGGCGCGAGCGGACCGGCGTGCAGGCCACGCCGCTCGCGGCCGACGGCACGCTGTACGTGGCCTTCATGAACGGCACCCTGCGCGCGTACCGCAGCCCGGCCCTCGATCCGTCCGGGTAGGCGGCGCGGGGGGGCGGCTTCGTCAGCTCCCTTTCAACCTCCGCTTAACCGCCCGCCGTAGACTCGGGGTATTCGTCGGCCCGCCCGGCCCCGCCGCTTTTCCCCCAAGGAGTCCATATGCCCAACATCGGTGCCCCCGAACTGATCATGATCCTGATCGTCGCCCTGATCGTCTTCGGGCCGCGCAAGCTGCCGGAACTCGGCAAGTCGCTGGGCGCCGGCCTGCGCGAATTCCGCCGCAGCACCCAGGGCCTCAAGGAGGAGCTGGAGGGCAGCCTGCGCGACGCGCCCACCCCGCCCGGCGCGGCCCCCGTGCAGACCATCCACGTGCCCACCGTGCAGCCCGCGGCCGTCACCCCGGCCGCCGTGACGCCCCAGGCCGTCACGCCCCCGGCGACCGAACCGGCCGACCGCGCCGGCTGACCGGGGATTTTGTTCGGCGGCCCAGCCGGCGACGGTGTGGGCCGCATGCCGTTGTGGAGCGGCGCGTACAGTGGGGGCATGCGCTCCTTCTGGACAGCCGTGCTCGGCGGCGCCGCCCTGCTGGGGGCGCTCACCTCGTGCCGCAGCGCGTCGCCCGCAAACCCCTTCGTCACCGGCCGCACGTGGAACATCGCGCACCAGGGCGGGGAAGCACTGTGGCCCAGCAACACCATGACCGCGTTCCGGAACGCCGCCGCGCTGGGCGTGGACATGCTCGACATGGACATGCACGTGACCACGGACGGCGCGCTGGTGCTGTCGCACGACGACACCCTGGACCGCCTGACCGACACGCGCGGCAGGATCACCGCCATGACGCTGGCGGAGGTGCTCAGGGCCGACGCCGGCTACGCCCTGAGCGTGGACGGCGGCCAGACCTTCCCCTTCCGCGGCCAGGGCGTGCGCGTGGGCCAGCTCAGTGAAGTGCTCGCCGCGTTCCCGGACCGCCCCCTGACCATCGAGATCAAGGAGGCGCAGCCCAGCGTCGCCGCGCCCTTCTGCACGGCCCTGCGGGACGCGGGCGTGACGCCGCGCGTGATCGTCGCCAGCTTCAGCGACCAGGCCATGCGCGAGTTCCGCGCCGCGTGTCCGGAGGTCATGACCAGCATGACCGAGTCGGAACTGCGCCCGCTGGTGCTGCTGGGCAAGGTGGGCCTGTCGCGGCTGGCCCCGCTGCCGGGCCGCGCCGCGCAGGTGCCGGTGCGCGCCGGCGGCATCACGGTGGTCACGCCGGGCTTCGTGCGCGCCATGCACGCGCGCGGTGTGGCGGTGCAGGTCTGGACGATCAACGACGCAGCCGAGATGCGCCGCCTGGTGGCCATGGGCGTGGACGGCATCTTCACGGACCGCCCGGATGTGCTGAAGACGGTGCTCGCGCCGCCTTAAGCGTGCGGCCGCCCCGTAGACTCTGCGGGTGAAGCGCCCCTTCCGAGTTCTCGTTCCCGTTCTCCTGAGCACCGCGAGCGCCCACGCGCAGCTGTGGCAGACGCCGCAGGCCACCGCCGGACAGGCGATCCTGAAGGGCTACACGCCGGCCGGCCCGGCTCCGACTGGCGCCGTATTCACGCGCGGCGGCTCGACCGTGCGGCTGGACGTGGCGGGCGGCGTGGTCGTGGGCGTTTACACCGAGGCGGGCAGCCTGGCTGACCTGGCGCGCGGCATCGGCGCAGGCTGGGGGCTCGCGGAGGCCGACCTGGCGACGCTTCAGGCGAACCTCGCGGCGCCCCGGGTGCTCGCCGCCGCGAAGGACGGCTTCGTGGACACGACCGACGACGGCGCGACCGACCTCATCGCCATGAAGTCCAGCGGCGACGGCCCGAAGACCCGGTACGCGGCCTACGTGGCCGTGAAGGTCTGGCCGGACAGTGCGTTCCCCGGCACGAAGAACGTGACCGGCAGCGCGGCCGCCCCCGACACCCTGCGGATCTTCAGCGACTTCCAGTGCCCGTACTGCCGCCAGATGTGGGACCGCTCCGGCCGGAGCTGGGAGGCCGCGCCGGACGCCTACCGCACCTACCACTACCAGTTCCCACTGGGCATGCACCGCAACGCCGCGGCCGCCGCCGAGGCCAGCGAGTGCGCCGGCGCTCAGGGCAGGTTCTGGCCCTACGCGGACGCCCTGTTCACCGCCTACGACGCCTGGACGCCGCTAGACCCGAAGGACGTCACCGCGCCGTTTACCACCTACGCGCAGGCCGCCGGCCTCGACACCGCCGCCTTCACGGCCTGCCTGAACGCGCACACGTATAAGAGCAGCATCGACGCGCAGATCAAGGCCGGGATCGCCGTGGGCGTTCAGGGCACCCCGACCGTGTACCTGAACGGCGTGAAGCTGAAGAACTCCGCGGACGCCGCCGAACTCGCCCGCGTCCACGCCGCCACGACCGCTGTGCCCGGCGCCGCCACGCTGATCGAAGCGCGGCTGAAGCTGTTCCGGTAACCCAACGAGCACGCCGCCCCCAGTCAAGCGGGGGCGGCGTGCTTGAGTGCCTTACGCCCGGCTCTTGTACCGCTCCAGCAGCTCGGCCTTCAGGTCGTCGAAGGCCACGCCCTTGCGCTCCCTGTGCCCCTCGGAACCGCGTTCGCGGACGCTGACCTGCCGGGCCTCCTGTTCCTGATCGCCCACGATCAGCATGACCGGGATCTTGCCCAGTTCGGCGGTGCGGACCTTGGCCTGCATGCGGTTGGAGGAATCGTCCACCTCGGCGCGCAGGCCTGCGGCGTGCAGTTCCTCCCGCAGTGCCTCGGCGTAGGCGTTGTGCCGGTCGGCGATCGGGATGACCATGACCTGCCGGGGCGCCAGCCACAGCGGGAAATCCCCGCCGTAGTGCTCGATCAGGATGCCCGTGAAGCGCTCGACGGAGCCGAAGGGCGCGCGGTGGATCATGACCGGGCGGTGGTCCTGGCCGTCCTCGCCGACGTAGCTGATGTCGAAGCGCTCGGGCAGGTTGTAGTCCACCTGGATGGTGCCGAGCTGCCACTCGCGGCCCAGCACGTCCTTGACCACGAAGTCCAGCTTGGGGCCGTAGAACGCGGCGTCGCCGGGCTCGACCGTGTACGGCAGGCCGACCTCCTCGACTGCCTCGATGATCTGCTGCTCGGCCAGCGTCCAGTTCGCCTCGTCACCGACATACTTGTCGCTGCCCGGCTCGCGCACGCCCACCCGGAAGCGCACGTCCGTCATACCGAAGGTGCCCAGCACCAGCACTGTCAGGTCGAGGACGTCCAGGAATTCCTTTTTCAGCTGGTCCGGGCGGCAGAAGATGTGCGCGTCGTCCTGCGTGAAGCCCCGCACGCGCGTCAGGCCGTTCAGTTCACCCGACTGCTCGTAGCGGTACACCGTGCCGAACTCGGCCAGCCGCACCGGCAGGTCGCGGTACGAGCGCGGCTTGCTGCCGTAGATGCGCACGTGGTGCGGGCAGTTCATGGGCTTGAGCATGTACTGTTCCTCGTCCACCTCGATCGGGTTGAACTGAGACTCGGAGTAGTACGGGTAGTGCCCGCTGGTGCGGTACAGGTCGAGGTTCCCGATGTTCGGCGTGATCACGCCCTGGTAGCCGCGCCGGAACTGCTGCTCTTTCAGGAAGGCGGTCAGTTCCTCGCGCAGCACCGTGCCGTTTGGCAGCCACAGCGGCAGGCCCTTGCCCACCAGCGGATCGATGGTGAACAGCTCCAGTTCGCGGCCCAGCTTGCGGTGGTCGCGCCGCTTGGCTTCCTCCAGGGCGTGCAGGTAGCCGTCGAGTTCCTTCTGCGTCGCGAAGGCCACGCCGTACACCCGCTGGAGAATGGGGTTCTTCTCGTTGCCGCGCCAGTACGCGCCGGACGTGCTCATCAGCTTGAAGCTGGTGGGCAGCCGGCCCGTGTTCGGGAAGTGCGGCCCCCGGCACAGGTCCACGTAGTCGCCCTGCGTGTAGAACGTGACCGGCTCGTCGTCGGGCAGCGCCGAGATCAGCTCGACCTTGTACGGGTCGTAGCCGAACTGCGCCAGGGCGGCGGCCTTGCCCACGTCCTGGCGCTGGATGTCCAGGCCGCGCCCGATGATGTCGCGCATCAGCGCCTCGATCTCGGGCAGGTCCTCTTCCTTCAGGGGTTCAGGCAGGTCGAAGTCCTGGTAGAAGCCGTTGTCGATGGCCGGGCCGACGCCGCGCTTGACGGCCTCGGCGGGGTAGCCCCTGGCGCGGTAGAACTCGCCCACCGCCTGCGACAGCGCGTGCCCCAGCGAGTGCCGGAACAGCGGCGCGGCGTCGCCCGGGTTCTTCTTGGTGATCAGCGAGATCTGCGCGCCGTCGGGCAGCGGCGTCATCAGATCGGTCAGCTCGCCGCCCACCGTGGCGGCCAGCGCGTCCTGAGCGAGGCGGGGGCCGATGGCCCGCGCGGCGTCCAGGGCCGTGGCGCCCTGGGGCAAATCCAGTTGTTTTCCGTCGGGAAGGATGACGTGCATGTGTACCTCGGTGTGAACATGAATGACCCGGTCTGGCCGCAAACCCAGCGAAGCGCCTGAAAACCGCTGACGGGGGTTCTCAGGCGCTCAGAGTTCGCGTGACCAGACCGGACACATCAGGCATTCGTTGCCAGCGCACGCGCCGCATCACCAGACCGGAGTGATGGGCGGGTCGCTTCATGGCCGCAGGATAGCGGGTGCAGTGGGGACGGGGCAACCTGCCGATTGGCGCATGTCCCGGTCTGGCGCCCGACCTATGCTCGGGTCATGTCCTTCGCCGCCCTGACGCAGCGTGCCCAGGTCGCCCGGCTGCGGCCCAGCGCGCTGGAGGCCCTGCGCGCGTACCCCTTCACGGTGCGCCGGCTGCGGCTGCTGAACCACGGCTTCAACACGACTTTCCGGGTGGACACCGAGGAAGGGCCGTCCTACGCGCTGCGAATCAACGTCAATTCCCGCCGCAGCCCTCAGCAGATCGGGGCCGAGATGGCGTGGCTGGCCGCCCTGGCCGAGGATACCGACCTGTGCGTGCCGGTGCCGCAGCCCACGCGGGACGGCCACCTGATGCGGGAGCTGTGGTCTCCGGCGCTGGACCGGGCGCTGCCGGTCGCGGTGTTCTCGTGGCTCCCCGGCCCGAATCTGGGCGCGCAGGCCACCCCTGACCAGATGCGCGAGGTCGGCCGCGCGGCCGCGACCCTGCACGCCCACGCGCGCCGCTGGACGCTGCCTGCCGGCACGTCCCTGAGCAGCCTGCGCGCCCCGCTGATGGACTCGCCCAATCGCCTGGAGCGGGAGCACGAACTGCTGACCCCGGAACGCCGCGAGGTCGTGTCGGCCGCCCTGGCCCGGGTCGAGGCCGCGCTGGGCCGCGTCTACGCGCAGGACACGCCCCGGGTGCTGCATGCCGACCTGCACAACTGGAACCTCAAGTGGTCCCGGGGCCGGCTCTCGGTCTTCGATTTCGACGACAGCGGCGTGGGCGTCCCCATGCAGGACCTGGCGATTAGTGCGTATTACCTGCGCCCCAAGGAGGAACTGGAGGCCGAGCTGCTGGAGGGTTACGCGTCGGCCACCCGCCTGCCCACCTTCGCCCAGGCCGACTACGAGGCGGTGGTGGCGGGCCGCGCCCTCGTGCTGCTGAACGACCTGCTGGAGAACACGACCGCCGAACTCCGGGCCCTGCTGCCACGCTACGTGCCGAATTCGGTCACCAAACTGCGCCACTACCTGGAAACCGGGGTGTTCCGGCACGACGTCCAGGGCCTCATTCCGGCGTGAGTGGCCCGAACGGCTGCCTGAACGTGAACGCGTGCGCCGTGGGACCATGCTCTCGCAGGTGCAGCAGCCGTTGCCACGCCTCGTCCGTGGTCGGCAGGTGCCCGGCCGGCACCCACCACAGCGCCGTGAACGCCTCTTTCATGGGCAGGAAGTACTGCCGGCGCTCGCGCAGCACCGCCACGTGGTCGCTGCGGTACACGTAGTCGCGCAGGGCGTCCAGACTTTCCCACACGGACATGTTCACCAGGAGCGTGTCGTCCTCGAAGGGGCGCAGGTCCGTCGCGCTGTCCTCCTCGCCCTGAAGTCGCCACACGAAGCCCGGCCAGCCGTCCGCCAGGGCATTGATCTCGTCCAGCCGGGAGGTGAAGCCGTGCATGGTGTCACTGTCCAGCGGCGCGGCGATGCGGCCGATGTTGACCTGTGCGAGGTGCCAGGGAGCGGGGAGCATGGGCACAGGGTAGAGCGAACAGGGCCGCCCCGACGCTCAGGCCGGGGCGGTCATGTCAGGGCAGTTCGGCGGGTTACCAGTTGTTCGCGCTGACCGCCCCGGCCTGAGCGGTGCCCTTGGGGCTCGGGCCCCACTTGTTGCTGCCGGGCTCGCTGTCGAGCACCATCAGCACGAGCAGCACCAGGCTGCCGATAAAGGGCACGAAGGTGATCAGGTACCACCACCCGCTCTTGCCGGTGTCGTGGAGCCGGCGCACGCTGACGGCGAGGCTGGGCACCAGCACGGCCAGGCTGTAGATCAGCAGCAGCACTCCGAAGATGAGCGTCACCCCGGTCATCGCGCCCAGACCAGCGTTCTCGCTGTCCTGCTGGGCGGCCATGGCCAGCACCGCGCCCTGTACCGGGATCTGGAGCAGCACCAGGATCACCGTGTTGATCAGCGTGAACATCCAGAATTCGCGGCGGCGGGCGCGGCCCTGAAAGTTGGCGTAGTTGTTGCGGATCACGTTCAGGTACTCGTTCATGCGGAAACCTCCGGCGTGCGATGAGAGGAGTGTAAGAGATCGGAGCGCGGGTGTGGGCCGCTGTCGCCGCGGCGTCGGGGGTAGGGTGGGGGCATCATGCGCTTCCTGGTTGCGTTGCCCCTGCTGCTGGCCGCGTGCGCGCCGGCCGTGTTTCCCGCCCGGACGCTGCCCGACACCGTGGCGGCCCTGCCCTTCGCGGCAGACACGGCGCACCTGCGCGTGGTCGTCATGGGCGACCAGGGCACGGGCACCGATGTGCAGTGGCGCGTGGCGGCGGCAATGCGCGAGGTCTGCGCGGCTCAGGGCTGCGACCTGGGCGTGGCGCTGGGCGACAACTTCTACCCGGCCGGACCGAAATCCCTGGACTCCACGCTGTTCCGCGACCGTTTCGAGGTGCCGTACGGGCCGCTGAAGGTCCCCTTCCTGGTGGTGCCCGGCAACCACGACGAGTCGTGGCTGTTCGGCGGGGACGGCGCGGATTCGCGCGGGGCGGACGTGCAGGTCGCGTACGCGAAAGTCAATCCGCAGTGGGTGATGCCGGCCCGGACGTACCGCGCGCCGGTGGGCACGCTGGCGGAATTCTTCGCGGTGGACACCTCGCCGCTGGCGGCGTACCTGCCGCCCCGGCGGGCGGACGAGCGTCAGGGCGGCGCGTGGGACGTCGCGCAGCGGGCGTGGCTGACGGGCGCGCTGGCGGCCAGCCACGCCCGCTGGAAGCTGGTGCTGGGCCACCACCCGCTGTTCAGCAATTCCGCGCACGGCGACGCCGGCCAGTACGACGGCCTGGGCCTGTCGTTCCAGCGTGGGGACGGCGTGCGGCAGCTGTACACGCTGGCGTGTGGCCGCGCCGACCTGCTGCTCTCGGGCCACGACCACGCGCTGGAGGTCTTCGGTCCGCAGCCGGAGTGCCCGGGCACGTGGACGGCGGTGTCGGGCGCGGCCGGCAAGCCGTCGTCGCCGGGCGGGGGCACGCGGGCGGCGGCCTTCGAGGCCTACGGGAAGCCCGGATTCATGGTGCTGGACGTCACGCCGGACGCGCTGACCGTGCAGGTGTACATGCTGGACGGTGCAGGCGCTGCCGTGCTGGCGCACACGCAGGTGATCACGCCGCGGCCGTGACCGCGGCTGTGAGGTAGTTCGCATCCCGTGGGGGGCGCCGGGGGGGACGCGCGCCGGGCACCGGGCGCCGGGTCCCGTGTGGCACGGCGGAACCGACATCTTACGGTTTCTGATCACTGGGTCAGCGTTTTTTGGATGAGGGCGCTGCATGAAGTGCGTAAGAGTTGGCCTGACACCATGCCCACCAAGACACAGCCCCCAGACGTCCTGGGGGTCCGCTTTCCCCGAGGTGCTTCCGCGTGATGCCAGTTCCTACATCGACCACCGCCCTGCAATCTGCCCTGAGTGACCTGCTGCGCGTGCACGCGCCCCAGGCGACCCTCCTCGCCTCCATCGGAGAGGAGGTCTTGCGGGTGCGGGCGGACGCCACGTCCAACGTGGTGGGCGCGGACCTGGTGCCGCCGGACGACTGGTTCGAGCGCGGCGAGATGACGTGGCTGACCCGCGACGGCGCGCTGCTGGGCCTGCTGTGGAGCGAGGACGGGCAGGTGCCGGTCACGGCCGTGCAGGTGCTCACCATGCTGCTCGCCGCCGCCCGCGTGGACGGCGCCAACCGCGAGGCGGAGGTGCTGGTGACGCAGTTGCCGGTGGCGACCGCGTGGCTCAGCGTGGACCTCACGTTCCGCCGCGTCAGCCGGCCCTTCCTGGAACTGTTCGGCCTGACCGACGCTCAGCTCGTGGGCCGCTCGCTGTCGCAGGTGTTCCCGGACCGGCCGGGGCTGCTCGCGGGTCTCGCGCAGGCCGCTGCCGGCCGCTCGGTCCGCCTGACCGACGAGCGCTTCGAACGGGCGGGCACGGTGCTGTGGGCGCGCGGCGAGGCCCGCTCGTACTTCGGCGGCGCGTCGGCCGGCGTCATGCTGACCCTGCAGGACGTGACGGGCGAGTACGACCGCTCCGCGCGGATCGCGGCGCTGCTCGACACGGACTCGCCCGCAGCCCTGCTGACCGACACCGGTATCGTGCTGAATGCCAGCCAGGGTCTGATCGAACTGTGCCCGCCCTCGGCGTCGGCCGCGCCGGGCGCGCCGCTGTGGGCGTGGCCGTGCTTTGCGGACCTGCCGTCCGAGGCCGTGCGCGACCTCGTGAAGCTCGCCGCGAGCGGCGGCTCGGCGCGGGCCGACGTGGCCCTGGCCAGCGGGGAGAGGTTGCCGCTGTCGGTGCGCCGCAGTTCCGAGCCCGGCCTGCTGGTCGCCGAGGGCCTCAGCGCCCGCCGCGACGGTCAGGTGCCGTCCGGCATGATCGGTCAGGTGCTCGCGCAGTCCGAGGACGCCACGGTCCTGATCGACGCCGCGGGCCGCGCGCAGATCGTGAGCGAGCGGGCCGCGCAGCTGCTGGGCGTCGAGGCCTCGCGCCTGGTGGGCCTGGGCCTCACGCGCGTGCTGGGCGAACTGGGCGTGCGCACCTTCACCACCGAGGGCGATCCGCTGACCCTGCCGGAATGGCGCGACCTGCGCCTGCCCCTGAAGCGCGAACTGCTGCTCGCGCTGCCGGACGGCGGCCTGCGCCACATGGAGGTGCGCGCCGCGACCCTGGACACCGACGCGGGCAGCGTCCTGCTGACCCTGCGTGACCTGACCGCGCTGCGCCGTGCCCAGGCGAAGGTCCGCCACAACGCCCGCCACGACGCCCTGACCGGCCTGCTGAACCGCGTGGGCCTGCGCGAGGCCATGACCGCCCAGACCAGCGCGCGCAGCACCGTGGCGTGCCTGGACATCGACGGCTTCGGCAGCCTGAACGCCGCGCTGGGCCGCACCGCCTGCGACCGCCTGCTGATCCAGGCCGCCGCCCGGCTGCACGACGTGGCCGAGGCCCACGGGGGCCACGCCGCGCGCCTCACCGACGACACCTTCGTGGTGACGTTCCCCGGCCTGGACGCCGCCGCCGCCACGCAGGCCGTGCAGGAGACCCTGCGCGCGCCGCTGCGGGCCGGGCAGCGCGACGTGCCCCTGACCTACGCGCTGGGCCTGGTGACGCCGCGCGGCGCCGTGACCCCGGACGCCGCACTGGGCGACGCCGAGATCGCCATGCAGCACGCCAAACGCCAGGGCCGCGCGCAGGTGCGCGCCTACGATCCGGGCATGCGCGCCCAGGTCGCCCGCGCCTTCGAACTCGAGGACGCCCTGCGCGGCGCGGTGGCGGGCGGGCAGTTCACCATGCTGTACCAGCCGGTCACGGACCTGAAGTCCGGCGGCGCGCTGGGCGCCGAGGCGCTGCTGCGCTGGAACCACCCGGCGCTGGGCGTGCTGCCCCCCAGCCAGTTCCTGCCGCTGGCGGGGCACAGCGACCTGATCACGCAGATCAGCGCGTGGGTGATCGAGCACGCCCTGAGCGGCCGGCAGACCATCCGGACCGCGCTGCCCGAACGCTTCAGCGCGTGGCAGGTCAGCGTGAACCTGGGCCTGGAGGAACTGCGCCGCAGCGCCGGTCTGCACGGCGTGCAGGCCCTGCTGCACGAGCACGGCGCGCCGGACATCGAGGTGGCCGCCGGCAGCCTGCTCGACCACAGTCAGGACACCCTGGGACTGCTGGAGCAGCTGCGCACGCTGGGCGCGCAGCTCAGCGTGGACGACTTCGGCGACGGCGCGAGCAGCCTGTCGGCCCTGACGCGCTTTCCCCTGAGCGCCGTGAAGCTTCACCCCACCCTGACCGCCCGCCTGCCCGACGACCGGCGCTCGCTGGCCCTGGTGCAGGGCGCCACCGATCTCGCGCACCGTCTGGGCCTGAAGGTCGTCGCGGTGGGCGTCGAGACCAGCGAGCAGCTCGAGGTGCTGGCCGACCTGGGCTGCGACGCCGCGCAGGGCTACGCCATCTGCCCGCCGCTGGCCCTGCCGGACCTGCTCAAGTGGCTCCAGGCGCACTGAGCCTGGACGGATTGCCCCAAAGCAGGACATGTCCGCGCCCGCTGCCCGGAGGCATGCAGGACGTTCGTACCACTCGGGCGCGGCAGAGTGCAGCCGTCACACCCACTCGGCCACTGGCCGCGCCTCCGGAAAGAAGCCCAGCATCCGCAGCGGCGACGGTCCGGGATTCACGACCCCATGCACCGCTCCCGCCGGGACGATGGCCGTGTCCCCACTCCGGAACGGCAGGACCGCGCCGCCGAGCTGAACGTGTCCGCTGCCCTCCACGCAGACCAGCAGTTCCTCGACCGCGTGGACGTGGAGCGGGATGAAGCCGCCCGGTTCGATGACGTTCTCCAGGAGAGCGGTCGCCTGTGCGCCGCTGTCGGCATGGGCGAGCCACTGCAACGTCCGGCCCGCCAGCTGCTCCACAGGCTGCTCCGATCTGGTCACGATGCCCATACCCGAGCGTACTCCGACCGCACTCCCACGGGGAACGTGGCCGAAGTTCGTGCTCAGAACGGCCACACGCGCGGAATGACCAGCATCGCCACCACGAAGGTCACCAGCGTCAGACCTGCGCCCACCCGCACGAAATCCAGGAAGGTGTAGCGGCCGGGACCGTAGACCAGCATGCACGACGGCTCCAGCGGCGTGATGAACGAGTTGCTGGCCGCCACCGTGATGCCGATCACGAAGGGCCGGGGATCGTACCCCAGCGCCTTGGCCGTGCCGATCGCCAGCGGCAGCATCACCAGCGCCGCCGCCTGGTTGCTCATGGGCTGCGTGAGGGCCACCGTGACCACGAACAGGGCACCCAGCAGGCCGTACGGCCCCAGCGGTTCCAGCACGCCCGACAGCGTGCCCGTCAGCACCTTCGCCGCGCCGCTGCTCTCGAAGGCGCCGCCGAAGGCGAGCATGCACGCCACCAGCACGATCACCGGCCACTCCACGGCGCCGTAGGCCTCCTCCGGCGAGATCAGGCGCAGCGCCAGACTCAGGGCGACCGCGATCAGGACGGCCACGGCCAGCGGCACCACGCCCAGGCCGCCCAGCACCACGGCGCCCGCGAACAGCAGCAGCGCCACCGGCGCGCGGCGCAGGTCGCGCTGGTGCTCGGTCACGTCGCCCATCACGACGAGGTGGTCGCCCAGCGAGTCCAGGCGGGCCGACCCGCCCTGCACCAGCAGCACGTCCCCCACCTGGATGCGCAGCCGCCCCAGCCGCTCAATGTCGCGCTGCCGGCGGTGCAGCGCCAGCACGGACGCGCCGTAGCGCTCCCGGAAGCGCACTTCCTTGAGCGTGCGGCCCAGCAGCGGCGAGCCGGGCATCACCACCGCCTCCACCAGCCGCACGTCGCCGTCCTCCGGCGTGGGCTGGAGTTTCAGCTCGCTGCGGCTGACCACACCCAGCGTGCTCTTGCCCGCCAGGATGCGCTCGGTGGGGCCCTCGACGGCCAGCGTGTCGCCCTCGTGCAGGCGGAAGGCCGCGCCCGGCGCATACGTGGTGGTCTCGCCCCGCCGGACTGCCACGACCGTGAGGCCGTGGTCGCGCCCCAGGCCCGTCTCCGCGAGGGTGTGCCCCGCCAGCGGACTGCCCGGCGCGACCGTCAGGTCCGCAAGGTACGCGCGCAGCGAGGCTTCCATCGCTCCGTCCCGCGCCGGCAGCAGCCGCGGCGCGATGAAAAACAGGTACAGCAGGCCCACCAGCGCCGTGGGCACGCCCACCCACGCCAGCTCGAAAAAGCCCAGGCCCCGCTCGCCCGCTGCGGGCAGCGCGCCCGACACGACGATGTTCGTACTCGTGCCGATCACCGTGATCGTGCCGCCCAGGATGCTGGCGAAGGCCAGCGGCATCAGCACGCGGCTGGGCGGCATGCCCGCACGGCGGGCCAGACCGGCCACGACCGGCAGGAACACGGCGGTGGTGGCGGTGTTGCTGGTGAACGCGCTCACGCCGGCCACCGTGCCCAGCATGGCGCGCAGCATGATGGTCGCGCTGCGTGCCCGCCGCGCCAGGGCGGCGCCCACCCACTCGATCACCCCGGCGCGCAGGATCACCCGCGTGAGGATGAACAGCGACGCCAGCGTGATCACCGTGTCGCTGCCGAAGCCCGCGAAGGCCTGCTTGGGCGTGATCAGTCCGAACACCAGCAGCGCCGACAGCAGGCACAGGGCCGTGACGTCCACCGGCAGCCACTCGGTCGCGAACAGCACCAGAGCGGCCACGAACAGGATCAGGATCAGTGTGACAGGGTCCACGGCTCTCCCCGGGGCGCGGCGTTCAGGGAGCCCCGGCGGCCACGCGGGTCAGGGCGGCCGTCAGCACCGCCACCGCGCGGTCGTACTCGGCCAGATCCACGCGCTCGTCTGGCGTGTGGTCGAGCGCCGAGTCGCCCGGCCCGTACGCCACGGTAGGCGCCGGCCACAGCTCGGCCACGACGTTCATGTCGCTGGTGCCGGTCTTGACCTTGAACACCGGCGTGCCGCCCTGCGCGCGGATCGCCACGCGCATCGCGCGGGTCAGCGCGTTGTCCTTCGGGTGCCGCACCGCCGACTCGTGCCCGGTGAAGGTCACCCGCACGTCCAGCAGGTCGCGCAGCAGCTCCAGCACCGTCTCCTCGGCCTCGCCGGGCGCGATGCGTGGCGGCAGCCGAAGGCCGAAGGTGCCGCTGGCCCGCTGGGTCACGCCGTCGTTCACGGCCTGGAGGTCCTGGATGGTCGCCTGCACCGCGTCGAAGATGCCGCCCTCCTCGGCGGTGCGCCCGGCCCACGCGCGCACGCGGAACCACGCCTCGGTCAGGTCGTCGGCGGCGCTGTGGCCCTCGCCGGCGGTGTGGAAGTTGCCGCGCTCCACACTCACCCGCGCCACCAGACGCCCCTTGTAGCCCAGCGTCAGACCCTCCCAGCCGCTCGGCTCGCCGATCAGCACCATGTCGGGGCTCAGGGTGTGCATCACGTGCCGCGCGCCGCGGCTGCTGGGCGCTTCCTCCTCGGTCGCGCCGATCACCACGAAGCGTGCGCGCTCCAGCGCGTCCGGCGGCAGGGCGGCCACCGCCGCCATGAAGGCGCACAGCGGCCCCTTGGCGTCCACGCTGCCGCGTCCGTGCAGCACGCCGTGCTCGTCCACGCGTACCGGGATCTCGCCCGGCACGGTGTCCATGTGGCCCAGCAGCGCCACCGTCAGCGGCCCGGTGCCGCGCTCGCCGACCGCATTGCCCGCGTCGTCCACGTGGGCCTGAAAGCCGTGCTCGGTCATCCAGTCCCGCAGGAAGGCCGCGACCTCGCCCTCGTGCCCGGACAGTGACGGAATGGAGACGGCCTGGACCAGCAGCGCGCGCGCGTCCTCAGCGGTCATCGGACCCGTCGGCGCTTCGCCGGGCGCGCGCACTCAGCACCAGCAGCCGCGCCATGTCCGCCAGCGCCAGCAGCGCGATGGTGCCCACGCCGCCCGACAGCAGCGTCCACAGGCCGTCCAGCCGCGCACCGGACAGGAACTGCACCACGGCCAGCGCCAGCGCGCCCACGAACAGCACGCCGCCCAGGAAGCGCAGGCGGCCCGTCAGGCCCTCGACGGCGTCGGCCTGCCGCGCCAGCTCGTCCAGCCGCGGCGCGGGCAGCGTGACCGGCACCGGGGTCTGTGCGGCCGGCGTCGCCGGGGTGGGTGCCGGCTGGACGGGCGTGGGCACGGCCGGGGCGGGCCGCTCCGGGGCGCGCGGCGGCTCGGTGATGAGGGTCGGCGTGCGCGCCGCGCTGGGCGTGAACGCCGACGACGAGATCACCACGGGCCGTGCCGCGGGCGCCTCGGCCACCGGTCGGGTCGCGGCGGGCGCGGGCGGCGTGGCCGTTTCCGGCGGGGCCGTCCGCACCGGCGCCGGGGCGGGGGAGACGGCGGCCGGAGCTGGAGCCGGGGCGTCCGGGGTCGCGGGCGGCGTGCCCAGCGCCGGTGCCGTGCGGGCCGGGGAAAGGGGGGGCGGTTCCGCCGCGGGGCGGACCGGGGCCGGCTGGGGCGGACTGCCCGCCGGCGCGGTGTCCGCCGCTGCCGGGGGCGCGCCGAAGGTCTTGAGGCCGCCCGGCGTGGGCAGCGGCGCGGCCGGCTGCTCCTTGGCGCGGGCGGTCGTGTCGCGCACCTGCGCGAAGAACGCCTGCACCTGCGCCACGTCGAAGCCCAGCAGGCTCGCCGTCAGGGCCGTGCCCGCCGGAGTTTCCACCCGCAGCACGCCCTGCTCGTCACTGTGAATACGCGTCAGGTCCCGCAGCGTCACGCGGCGCGTGCCCCCGCCGTCCTGGTACACCAGCGTCCTGGCCGTCAGCACGAACAGCGCGTCGTCGCGCTCCAGCACACTGACCGGCGTTTCGTCCATTCCGATGGCTTTCAGGGCACCCTGCGCCCGTCCACTCGCCGTCCGCTCCGTCATGTCACTCCCTTCCCTGCGTGCCGTGTCGTCATGGGCTGCGCCCAGCATAGCGACTCGCCATGAGGAGCTCCGGCCCGCCGGCTGGCGGCGTGAAGGGCCCTTAAGCCGCCCTCACCCACGGTCCGGCCGTGGCCCCCACACTGCACCCATGACCGACAACTCGAACCGCTACGGCAGCGAACCCCTCGGCAAGAGCGTCGAGGAGGTCGAACAGGAGTCGGGGAATCTCGTGAACTCCCCCGTGGGCGGCGAAACGGTGCGCCGTGACGAGGACGTCGCCGTCGTGGTGCCTGCCGTGGTCAACGGCAACACCACCGGGGTGCCCGCCCTGATCAACCCCGAGGGCCTGACAGACCGCAGCGGCACGCCGGCCGACGGTACCACCCGCGAGAACCGCGACAGCAGCGAAGAATAATCTGATTCACCCCCAACCGGCCGCGCCGCCTCACCCGAGGTCGCGCGGCCGGTACCCGACGGCCTCGGCCAGGTGCGGTTCGCGGACCTCGGCGCTGCCCGACAGGTCGGCCACCGTGCGCGCCACCCGCACCACCCGGTCGTAGCCCCGTCCGGTCAGGCCCAGTTGCCGCGCCGCCGCGCGCAGGAACGCCTCCGGACCGGACGCCAGGGGGGCATGACGCCGCAGCGCCTGCCCCGCCAGTTCCGCGTTGCGCACGCCCTGGCGCGACAGCATCATGTCCCGCGCCCGCGTGATCCGCTCGCGCACCGGCCCGGACGGCTCCGGCTCGGGGGCGCGCGTCAGTTCGTCCACTGTCAGGCGCGGCACGCGCAGCACCACGTCGATCCGGTCGAGCAGCGGCCCGCTGATCCTCGACGCGTACCGCAGGCGCTCGGCCGGCGTGCACGTGCAGGCCTTCTCCGGATCACTGTGGTGGCCGCAGGGGCACGGGTTCATGGCGGCGATCAGCTGAAAGCGCGCCGGGTACTGCACGGTCGCCCGCGCGCGGCTGATCGAGACCGTGCCGTCCTCCAGGGGTTGCCGGAGCGTCTCCAGCGCCTTGCGGGTGAACTCCGGGAACTCGTCCATGAACAGCACGCCCCGGTGCGCGAGGCTGACCTCGCCGGGCCGCGGCACGCTGCCGCCCCCGATCAGCCCGGCGTCCGAGACGGTGTGGTGCGGACTGCGGAACGGTGCGCCCAGGTTCAGGCCGCCGCGCGCCGGGAGCAGCCCGGCCGCCGAGTGGATGCGAGTCACCTCCAGCGCCTCGGCCCGGGTCAGGGGCGGCAGCAGGCCGGGGGCGCGGCGCGCCAGCATGGTCTTGCCGCTGCCGGGCGAGCCCACCAGCAGCAGGTTGTGCCCGCCCGCGAGCGACACCTCCAGCGCGCGCCGGGCCGCGCCCTGCCCCTTGAGGTCGGCCAGGTCGAGGAACGCACCGGGATCGTGCTCCGCGGCCGGGGCCACCGTGGGGGACAGGCGTGACTGCCCGCTGAGGTGCCGCACGGCGTCCGTCAGCGTGGGGGCGCCATATACGGCCACGCCGTCGATCAGGGCCGCCTCGGGCGCGTTCCCGGCCGGGAGCAGGGCCGGCAGGCCCAGGGTGCCCGCCAGGAGCGCCAGATTGATGGCCCCCGTGATCGGCCGCAGGCTGCCGTCCAGCGCGAGTTCCCCGGCCGCCAGCACACCGTCCAGGGCGCCGGCCGGCAGGAGGTCCTGCGCCGCCAGCACGCCCAGCGCGATGGGCAGGTCGTACAGCGGTCCCTCCTTGCGCAGGTCGGCCGGCGCGAGGTTCACGGTGATGCGCGCCGCCGGGAACGGCAGGCCCGCGTTGCGGATCGCGGCCCGCACCCGCTCGCGCGCCTCGCTGACCGCCTGGTCCGGCAATCCGACGACCGTGAAGGCAGGCAACCCCGGGCTGACGTCCACCTCCACCTCGACCGGCACGGCGTCCACGCCGATCAAGGCCACGCTGCGGGCGCGGGCCAGCATCAGGCGCGTCCTGCACGCGGGGGCAACGTCACGTCGGCAGCGTAACAGACGCGGCCCCCGCGTCCGGGCGCACCTGCGGAACGCGGCGCCCTCGTCCCGTCAGGGGGCGGCGCCCACGGTCAGCGTGGCCGTGCGGGTGCCGTACCACGCCAGCCGGTACCCGGCGAAGTCGCCCACGGCCACCGCGTAGTGCAGGTCCAGGGCCGCGCCGACCGGCGGCAGGCCCTCCTGCGGCACGGTCACGGTGAAGGTCTGACGCATCTCGCCGCCGTTCCCGCGGACCGGCCCCACCGGCACGGCCTCGTAGCCGCAGCCCTCGACGGGGCAGCCGTCCAGCGTCACCGGCAGCGGCCCGTCCAGCGGCGGCGTGACCCGAACGACCACCGTGAACGACACCGGCTGTCCCGCGCCGCCGCTCACGCGGTCCTGTTCCACGGTCGTCCGCACGTCCAGCAGCTTTTCCTCGATGCTCACCGCCGCGCTCGCCACGTCCCGCCCGTCCTGGCTGACGACCAGCGTGTACGGCGCGCTCAGCGACTGCTCCGGCGTGTAGAAGTCCGGCAGCCCCGGCGCGGACACCACGAGGTCCTGCGTGACGTCCGCGCCGTCCAGCGTCAGCGTCCGGGTGTCCAGCCGCAGACCGCTCACGTAGCCGGCCGGCGGCACCAGGCGCACCTGCACCGCGCCGCTCAGGCCGTGGAAGGTGACCGGCAGGGCCGCGCTGTGCCGGTGGACGACCGCGAGCGTGTTCACGCCCGGCTGCACCGACGCTGCCTGCACCGTGGCGGCGCCGACGGCAGTGTCCGGCACGGTCGCCGCGCCACACGCCGTCAGGCCCGCCGCAGCGATGAGCGCCAGCCCCAGGGAGCGGAACGGAACAGAACGTGTGCGCATGCGGCCCCCAGACGAAGCGGTGAAGCGGACGGACCAGGCCCCACCGGCCCGACCTCTGCCGCGCACCGTACGCGCCGGGCCGCTACGTCAGCGCTGCACGCCGCACCCCCTGACCGGCGGAGGACCAGGCCCCCGTTTACAGCCCCGGGAGGCCGTGCTAACATGCCACGCGCTGGAGAGGAGAGGCCCACCGTCCCACCCGCAAGGGACAGCACCAGCCGCGAAACACGGCGCTGTAGCCAAGTGGTAAGGCAGAGGTCTGCAAAACCTCCACCACCGGTTCGAGTCCGGTCAGCGCCTCCACCATACCCCGCGTAGAACCGTAGCTCAGGGGTAGAGCACTACCTTGACACGGTAGGGGTCAGGGGTTCAAATCCCCTCGGTTCTACCACCAGACGCCCTCCCGGAGGGCGTTTTTCTTTTGGGTCGGGTTTCCAGGGCACGCCTTACCGCGGCAGGTCCAGGTTCGCCAGGAACCCCTCGTTCGTCGCGGTCGGATTCATGTTCGGCCCTGAGCTGCGCATGGTCAGGGTGGCGCGGTTGCCGGCCTGGGTACACGTGAACACACTGGTCGCCACGGACGTTCCGCTCTGCGCCTGCAGGGTCACGGTGGTGGCCGTCCGGCCCTGCACGGACCAGCGGCCCCAGCTGACAGCGGTGCTGGAGGGTTTCTGCTGCGGCGCCAGGAGCACCACGGAATCGAAGGCGATCGTGCAACTCGTGCCGAAGGTGCGGCTGGTGGCCACGCCGGGCAGGGACTGTTGCATCAGGGGCGCGCAGCTGGCGAGAAGGGCGGTGAGGGCCGGCAGGATGGGAATGCGCATGGTTCTCCTTGATGGGGTGGGCGCCCAGACCTGGCAAACTGTGCGGGGTGAGCGGCGCGGCCGTCTCTTCTTTCCCGTGCGATCGAAGCTTGGCCGTGACGGCATGGACCCCATATACGGTACCCGCTGCGCCACCCGGAGTGATGGCTGAGGTCCTTCATCACCTTTGATGCAGCAAATGTTGCCGATCGTAGGCCCCGGCAATTCCCGTGGCCTCTGCTTACATGCGCTCCAATGCACCGCCTGATGCAGTCAGCGGCGATGCGAGCGACACTTTCCGGTCACCTGGACGCTGTAAGCAGGGCCGACCGGTGACTGATGCGGGCGGTTCGCACCCCCCGACATAAATGTGAGAGGATGTTAACCCACCTTAATTTTGTGAGTCACTTGTAAGAGTTGAACTTCTAAAGTGATTCTCGTGAGCGGGAGAAACCCGAGCACATGCCCTACCCGAACGCAACGGTTCTTATACCCTCCGGTGCGTTCAACAGGAGAACACCATGAAGAACAGCACCCAGGGCTTCACCCTCATCGAGCTCCTCATCGTCATCGCGATCATCGGCATCCTCGCGGCCGTCCTGATCCCCAACCTGCTGGGCGCCCGTAAGAAGGCCAACGACGCCGCCGCGCAGGCCGTCGCTCGCCAGGTCCTGACCGCCATGGCCGCCGTTGAAGTTGGCGACACTGCCGGGAACACTGCGAACTGCACGTACGGCAGCAATAACGTGGTAGTCAAGGCTGGTACCGCTGGCGAAACCGCGAACGTGAACGCTCCTGCTCCGGTGAGCGGCGTGACCTGCGTGAGCAGCACCTCCACGTACCAGACCGTCGTCACCTACTCCGGCGGCAGCGCTTCCACTTACACCCAGACCTCCAACAAGTAACGATTCGGGCATGAATACAGCCGCCCGGTAGGGCGGCTGTTTCTCAATCCATAGGTAAAGCGAGTGAGGTACTGTCGTGACGCAAAGTGCGATCTCTGGTTTTACGTTGATTGAACTGCTGATTGTCATTGCTGTCATTGGTATACTCGCTGTCGTCATGATGCCGGCCATGGTACAGGCAAGAGCCAAAGCCAACGATTCGGCTGCCGCCACTGTCGCTCGGCAGGTCGCTACCACTGCTGCTGCAGTGCAAATTAGCGGTAACGCATACCCAAGTTGCTCCTACTCGAGCTCAATTGCAGTGATTACAGCTGGAAGTCAGTCCGAGTCTGTGAAGGTCGGTCCACTCGTTACTAACGTCGCCTGTACCTATAATTCTGGAGCCAGTTCTCTAGACGTAACGGTTTCATACAGTGGTGGTACGCGCAGTTCTGTAACTACGACCATTGAGTGATAAATTCCCGAATCGGCTTTACCTTTTCGTCGCGCCGTCCGAGTATACAGGAGTTTCTCTCGCATGGAAAATCGAACTACGTTTGCATATCGAGCCGAGCTCCTAGTGCTCGGCTTGTTGCCGTTATTATTTGGGGTATTTGTCATTCCTGCTAGAACTCCTACCGCTGAGTTAAACTATCCTCGTTTAGCTTTGCTATGTGTAGCTGCCTTGTTTTTAATTGTACTTCGTGCATTACAAACCCCAAATATGCAGCGGAGTGACCTATTGCCTAAATTAGCAAAGCAGCCGAATTATATTCTCGCTGCTTTGGCATTTGCCCTGTCAATCGTTATATCCGCTTCTCTTTCCCCAAATTCGGCTCAATCGTGGCTGGGCTCAATAGAGTACCCCGTCGGTGCTATATTTGCGCTTTTGTGCATGGTTATTTTTTGGCTATATGCCTCTGGGCCGACGCCCTCCCGTAAGGGCGCAGCTGCCTTGATAATTTTTATTAGTGTCGTAACTGTTGCTGAGTTCCTTGGCTTCAGGCCGCTTGCACCTATAATTGAGCGCACATTTCACTTTACGAATGGATTTCCAATTGCCACAGTCGGATATAGAGGCCACTTGGCGGGGATTCTAATAATTTTAGCTCTGTTGCCTTTATATTGGTTCCATCGGCGAAAAAAGGATTGGCGCTTCTGGTGTCTCGTGATAATTGCTGCTGTCGCACTGGGGTGTACGACGAACTCTGCGGCCATCATCGCCTTGGCTGTTGCTGTGCTCATTTACTTAGTTTTGGAGCTTACAAGCGGAACTAGGGGGTTGTACCTTTTTCTTCTGCCCATGGTCATCACCTTATCAATGGGCTGCGTGTATCCTTTATCGTATATCAACAAGCAGCTCGCGGCGTTCGGAGCCGTTCACAACGCTTCCGACAGCAAAGATCTCGCGAACACGCGGTCTTTAGAGATACGCTTTCTGCTCTGGGAGGCTGCTGCGAACATGTTTAAGTCCCGGCCCATCATTGGGTGGGGAACCCAATCATATAGCATGCATTGGTTCGACTTTCTTTCAAAAGAGAAGGCGGATAAAACGCTAGCGCTCGAAATGGGATACCCAAGAAACCAAAAAATAGTGAGGGTTCGCGACGTCATATATTTTAAGGATTCAAAGGGGGGAATAGTTGCTCGTACTCAGAGTTATGACTCGCCGCACAATGCGACACTCGATGTCCTGTATGCGCAAGGGTTCCTCGGTATAGCAACGCTGATCTGGTTTTTGATTGCCTGCATTCTGGCTGCATACCGATATGCTGGCATCAAGGGTCTCATCGGCCTATTGCCCTTCGTCGGGTACGCAATCTACCTACAGGCTTGGTTCGCCACGGTTCCAGTCATGGGGCTTGCGATCATCCTGCTGGGCTTTGTCCTGGCTGAATTGAGGAGGTCACATCTGGCACCCATTCCCCAGCATGCGCTTCGACAAGTGCCTAACGGCCATGCGGTCACACCCATCAGTACCCCTACCGGTAGTATTCACATCACACCCTCAGAGAAGTAGCCTAGAGGCCGGGTCGGACGTTCCGGCTCAACAAATTCCTGGGGGGGACAAGATGAACCGTGCACAAGGCTTCACCCTGATCGAGCTGTTGATTGTGATAGCGATTATTGGAATCCTCGCTGCGGTGCTCATCCCTAACCTCCTTGGCGCGCGGAAAAAAGCGAACGATGCGGCCGCTCAGGCTGTAGCCCGTCAAGTGTTGACGGCAATGGCCGCAGTTGAAGTGGGAGATAGTGCCGGTAGCGCGGCCGGGTGCACGTATGCCTCTAACAACGTTGCCGTCCAAGCCGGTACTTCTGGCGAAACCGCCAATGTCAACGCCCCGGCGCCAGTCACGGGCGTGACCTGTGTGAGCAGCACTGCCACGTACTCCACGACCGTCAGTTATTCCGGTGGTAGTGCCTCGACCTACACCCAGACCGCTAACAAATAACGCAATTCATACTTTTACAGGCCGCCCATCAGGGCGGCTTTTTCGTCGGCACCTAGGTGCCGCAGCCGTGGTGGCGTTCGCGTACTGGATGAGGTTCCAGTCTACTGTATGGGTACTCTACCGCTGACCTACGGCGGCGGCACGAAGCCCACGGTCACCACGACTATCGAGTAAGCGGCAGCACCCGCCCTATATTCCATCCCATACCGCTGCTGCACCATTAGGCCCCCGCGATTGCGGGGGCTTTCGCATACCCCTACCACTATCCCTCTGCCAGCTCAAAGACCCTCAGCCCTCCGCGGAATGCCAGCGTCTCAGAAGCCGGAAAATGGTGCTACAGCGGGGTAAACCTCAGACTCCCTCAGACCACGACCAGGGCTGCTGATGTGTTGACACGGTAGGGGTCCGGGGGTTCAAATCCCTTCGGTTCTACTAAGAGATTCCCGCTGCTGGAGCGGGAATTCTTCTTTTACGCCTGCTGACCTTCTCTGGACTCGATGACAAACTGCCGCGCCAGGGCCCGAGCGTCATGGTCCTCCGAGTCTCTCAGGTAGCGCCCTCGCCGGTGGTGTGCTCCCTGCCGCGGCCTGTGCGACCATACGCCATGCTCACCGAGGCGCAGACGCATCTGCTGCGGTGGATCCGCGTGGGCTCGCTGCTGGAGCGCACCGATACCACGGGGTCCGGGTCGGCGGTGGAGTACGTGATGGGCGGGCAGATGGTGCAGCCGGCGGACATCGCGGCCCTGGAGGCGCAGGGGCTGATCGAGACGCTGGGCACGTGGACGATCCGCGGGTACGGCTACGTCCGCTACGGCCTGACGACCTTCGGCCTGACGGTGCTGCACATCCACGAACAGGGCGAGCCGTAGTCGGGGCGCAGGTCAGCGGGCGTGCCACGGCCGGTCGGGAAGGCCGGCGATCGTGGCAGCCAGGTCGTGGGCGGTGGCGGGGCCGAGCGTGTCGGCGTGCGGGCCGCCCAGGAGCAGGTGGACGTGCGGGGCGACTTCCTCGTGCTGGGGCGGGGCATGGGGGTCGCCGGCGGGCAGCGCGAGCCACGCGCCGGGGACGTCGCTGGCGCTGTGGCCGGTCTCGAGGGCGGCGGTGCCCAGCGCGGGCAGGGATTCCATGGCGGCCACGAGGTCTTCCAGCGTCTCGCGGCGCAGGCCGGTGGGAACGCCCGTGAGCCGGCCGCCGGCCGGGACGTACCCGGCGGGGTCGCGGTGATGGATGGGGGGGATGACGGTGTACCCGCCGTGCTGGGGCCGCAGGGTCAGGCCGTGGGCGCGCAGCAGCGGCGTGGTGTCCTGGCTGGGGACATTCACTCGCGGGGACTGCCGGTATGCGCGGGCGTGCGTGGTGTGGACGCCCAGGTCGTGCTCGGCCGCGCCGGGGCCGTCCGCGCCGAGGGCGACCACGATGGTCTGCGCGGCGACATGGTGCGTTTCGTGCACCACGACGCGGTGCGTATTCGTGACGGTGAGGCGCTCGAGGCGTACGCGGCCGGGGCCGTGCAGGTGCGCGCGTGTGTTCAGCAGCAGGTCGGCGCCCAGGCGGATGGCGGCCTGCGCGGCATTCAGGGCCAGCGCGCCGGGCCGGTACGTGGCGGCCTGCTCGTCCACGGTGGCCCACGGCAGGGCGGCCGGGTCGACCATGGCCGGGTCGAGGTTCAGGTCACGGCTGGGACGGCGCTGCGCGCCGGGCGTGGCGTGTAGGTCGATCAGCGGGCGCGTCTGGAACGACACGTCTCCGAAGGCCGTCTCCAGCTGCGCCCGCACCCAGCGGGCCTCGGCATGGCGCGGGGCCGGCACGTCCAGCGCCGTCCACACGCCGGGCGCGAGCAGGGTCGCGCCGTCCTCGTTCGGGAGGCCGCCCGCCTCGACCAGCAGCACGCTCAGGGCCGGCGCGAGCTGGCGCAGGGCGTGGGCGCAGAGGGTGCCCATGCGGCCGGCGCCGAGCACCAGCACGTCGTACTCGCGCGCCTCGAAGGGCTGGCCGGTGTGCGCCCAGACCCGGCCGGGCGCGCGGTGTGGGAAGTCGGAGTGCATGAGGAGCATCATCCCGCGTCCGGCGCGCGTGCGGGGGCGCGCCTCTCACGGTTCTGTCAGGGCGCTGAGAACTGCCGCTGCGTATACTCGCCCAAGATGCGTTCTGTGCTGCGTTCCTGCCACTTGATCCTGCCGTCCCTGGCCCTGCTGGGGGCGGGCAGCGTGGCGCACGCGCTGAACGTTCGCGTGCTGGTCGGAAGCGGGCCGCAGCTCACGGTGCGGGTGCCGGTCCGGCCCGCCGCGTCCGGCCTGGGCGGCGCGCCGCTGGGCGGAGCGTCGCCGCTGCCGCTGGCCGCGTGGACCGTCGGGCTCAGCGCGGACGGCGCGCGCCTGACCCTGAACGGCCAGGACGCCGGGAACGCGGCGCTGTACCTGCCGCCCGCGCCCGGCAGCGTCGTCGAGATTGCCGGCAAGACCTACCGGGGCGGCGTGCAGCTGCGCGCCGCGGCGGGGCAGGTGCAGGCGATCAACGTGGTGGACGTCGAGGACTACGTGCGTTCGGTGGTGCCCGCCGAGATGCCCACGTCGTGGCCGGGCGCGGCGCTGGGGGCACAGGCGGTGATTGCGCGCACGTACGTGGCGGCGCACGTCAACCCGGCCGCGCCCTACGACACCTGCGCGACCGAGAGCTGCCAGGTGTACCCCGGGGTCGGCGCCGAGACGCCCGCGTCGGACGCGGCGGTGGCGGCCACGCGCGCGCAGGTCGTCGCGTACGGTGGTCAGCCGGCCAGCACGTACTTCAGCGCGGATTCCGGCGGGTACACGGCGTCCAGCGCCGAGGTCTGGGGCCGGGGCCTGCCGTACCTGCCCGCGCAGAGTGATCCCTTCTCGGCCGGCAGTCCCCGCGCCCACTGGCGCCTGGAGGTCGGCGCCGCGAAGGTGGCCGAGGTCGCTGCGCGGTACCGCGTGCAGGTCGGAGCGGTGCAGTCCGTCGTGGTGACGCGCTCGAGCCCGTCGGGGCGGCCGCTGGAGATCACGCTGAGCGGCGCGGCCGGCACGGCGCGCATCGACGGCGCGAACGCCGGGGGCTTCATCCGCTCGCTGGGTGCCGCCGGCACGCGCGTGACGCTGAACAGCGCCGCGCTCGCGGCGGGCGGTCCGCTGGTCGTCGAGGGCAGCGGCGCCGGGCACGGCGTGGGGCTGTCGCAGTACGGCGCGCTGGGCCTGGCGCGCCAGGGCTACAGCCACCTGTACGTGCTGGGCTTCTACTACCCCGGCACCAGCCTCAGCACCCTGACGGGCCGCGCGGCGGGCGGCGCCGTGCTGGCCGGTGCGGGCGCGCTCCCGCAGCCCGGTACCGCGCTCGCCCTGCGTCCGGACGGCGCCCTGTGAGCGGGGGCGTGCCGGGCCGGCCGCTGGGCCGGCGGGCCCGGAAGCGCGCGCAGAGCGCCGCCCTCACGCTGGCGCTGCTGGGCCTGCTGGGCGGCGCGGCCGGGGCGCGCACCGTGCGGATCGTCACCGCGGACACGCTGGAACTCCGCAACGTCGAGAACCAGGAACTCGTCGTCATCGGCGGCGAGATGGTCGAGCTGCGGGTGGACGACGACGTCGTGCGCGCCAAGCGCGTGGAGTTCAACCGCACCAAACGCACCCTGACCCTGGTGGGGCAGGCCACCTACCGCAGCGCCAAGGACGGGCAGGTGATGACCGGCGAGAACCTCGTCGTGGACCTGGGCGAGGAGCAGGTCACGGGCGAGGACGTCCTGATGAGCGACGCCGACCTGGAGATCCGCGGCGCGCAGATCGAGCGCATCCCGGGCCAGCTCAAGGCCACGGACGGTTACTTCACCACGTGTGCCCGCTGCGGGCGGACGCCCAACGACTACGCGTTCCGCGCCAAGCGCATCCTGATGTACCCCGGCGACCGGCTGGTCGCGTATGACGCGCAGCTGCTGATCGCGGACGCGCCGGTGCTGTTCCTGCCGGTCGTGGTGATTCCCCTGAACGACGCCGACCGCCAGCCGCGGCTGCTGATCGGGCAGGGCGCGGACGACGGCGTGACCGTCGAGGCGGACCTGCCGTTCTCGATCGG
The DNA here is from genome assembly GCF_014201805.1 of Deinococcus metalli. Classification (NCBI taxonomy): domain Bacteria; kingdom Thermotogati; phylum Deinococcota; class Deinococci; order Deinococcales; family Deinococcaceae; genus Deinococcus; species Deinococcus metalli. Next base: position 48,140 of record NZ_JACHFK010000007.1, read on the forward strand.
GTCGAGCACGCTGGGCACCACGCTGCTGCGCTACTACCAGAACCGCAACCCCAGCGTGGGCTACGGCGTGTCGCTGCGCTCCTACGCCCCGGCGCCGTACGTGGACCGCGTGAACCTCTACACGCTGGTCAGTCCGCGCCCGTTCCTGAACGGCGTGCAGCAGCCCGGCGACGACGTTGACTTCGTGCTGGGCGTGACGGGCCGCGTGCCGCTGGAGTCCGCGCTCAAGGACCTGGAGTACTCGCTGGACGTGACGCGGCGCGACATCGGGCGCTCCGCCACCGATCCGGACCGCGGCGTCACGAACGTCACCTTCGGCGCGAAGGTCGACTATCCGCTGTTCACGGCCGAGTTCAACTACGTGGACCGCTACGGCCCGGCCCCCACCACGCCGCTGCCCACCCCGCTGAAGCTGCCGGAGGTCGTGGTCGATCCCAAGCCGTACACGCGCGGGAACCTCAGCACGGACTTCCGCTTCAGCGCCGGGCGCTACATGGCGCAGAGCAACCCCCTGTCGCCCAGCGCGACGAAGCAGGGCATCAACATCACCACCACGCGCCTGGAGGAAAGCCACTCCATCGCCTTCACCGCGCAGCCGTGGAAAAACGCGGACCTGAGCCTCACGAACACGTACACCGGGCGCTTCTACGGCACCGGCGCGCGGACCGTGCAGCTGAACCTGGGCGCCACCCTGACCCAGCGCTTCAACACGACCAACACCGTGCAGCTGAGCGCCGGTTACACCCGCAACGAGGGCACCAGCCCGTTCGCCTTCGACGCGGTCACGCGCCTGCTCAGCGCGCCGCTGGGCGTGACCCTCCAGACGGTGCCGGTGAAGGACGTGCGCTTCGGCATCCAGTACCGGCGCGACCTGTTTCTGTCGCCCACGCAGCAGGCGCCCACGACCTTCACGCTGGACGTGACGCGCCTGCCCGTGAACGTCACGTCTCAGCTGGGCTACAACTTCATCACCAAGCAGCTCGAGACCTTCTCGTACACGGTGACGCTCAGCGACCCGCAGTCGAACGTGCTGACCTACGTGCCGGCGCAGCCCGCCCAGCCGGCCAGTTCCCAGGGGGGCGCGGCGACACCGACCACCGCCGACGCGGCCACGGCCGGAGACGCGCCGACGGCCAGCGCGTCTCCGACGACCCCGGCCACAGGCACCCCGGCCGAATCCACGACCACGCCGCCCGCGACCACGGCGCCCACGACGCCGCCCGTGACGACACAACCAGCCCCGACGGTGCCCGACCCGGCCGTCGCAGCCGAGCCGCCGGCGCCCGCCACGCCCACCCCGGCCGTGGAGGCCCCGGCGTCCAGCGGCGGCGCGCCCGCGTCCACCGTTCCCGCCTCCACCACGCCGGCCGGACCGGTCACGGCGGCCGAGCCCGCGCGGGCCGCGTACTACCGCCGCAGCAGCCGCTGGCCCGCGCCGAACCTCACGCTGACCTTCACGGGCGGCTACAGCCGCGCGACCGGCTACGCGCCCTTCACGGCGCGGGCCACCGTGACCGGGGACGTCCGCACGAACTCGTTCTCGGTGTATGCCACGCAGGACATCCAGAATCAGCGGCTGGACAACGTGGGCTTCAGCGTGAACGCGGCCGTCACGCGCGACACCGTGCTCAACCCGCTGTCCGTCAGCGCCACCGAGGCGCTGTACCTCACCACCGGCCGGGTGGCGGGCACCGCGACCGTGACGTGGCGCAACCGCTACCAGCTCTCGGCCACGCACGACCTGCTGCTCACCCGTCCGGCCGCCGCCACCGACAGCGGGACCGTGAATTTCAGCGTCGGCACCACCGGTGGCAGCGCGACGTCGTGGCAGCTGACGTACGGCGGCCGCTACGACCTGGTGCGCGGCGGGTTCACGCAGCCCACCGTGTCCGGCTCGCTGAGCGCCACCCGTCCCGGCGAGCGCCTGGCCCTCAGTGCCGTGGTGAACGTGCCGGGCCTGGACCAGCCGCGCACGGAACTGGCGCGCGCCGACGCGGACCTGTCGTGGCAGTTCGGCAGCCGAGCCGCCATCTCGGGCCGGGCGGTATACACCAGCTTTCGCAACCCCGCCGACGACAAGAAGAACGAGACGTTGCAGCTCAGTCCGGTGCGCGCCACGGTCGGGATCGGCCGCAAGGGCGAGCGCCCCGGCGCGTACGTCACGGTGGGCCTGAGCCAGAACTTCAGCTGGGTGGACGGCGTGCGGCAGAACCCCACGCCGCTGGCGCCCGTGATCGGCCTGACCATCGACCGCTGCTGCTGGGCGCTGCAGGCTGAGGCCGACCTGGGCCTGGGCCGCTACCGCCTGGCGGTCGGCCTGCCCGGCCAGAACGCGTACCCGCTGTTCGACCTGACCGGCACGGGCTTCGAGGTGCCGCTCCTGAACACGCCGTGACCGTCCACGTCCCACCCGATCCCGGAGGTTCCCCGTGAAGCGCTTTTCCCTGCTGGCCCTGCCCCTGCTGCTGGCCGCGTGCACCGGCACCGAGGAGACCGTTCCCGGCCCGCGGCTGGCGCTGCTCCTCGACAGCGGCCAGACCATCCGCACCCTGACTCCCAACGACAGCCTGACGCCCGCGCCGATCACCGGCGACACCTCGGCGTCCGTGCCGGCCGACAGCGGTCCGGCGGTGGCGGTGGACACGCTGCCCAGCGGCCTGCAACTCGCCCTGACCCTCACCCCGCGGGTGGAGGCGCGCACCAACCCGCTCGCGGCCGGTACGCCCTACGCGGCGCCCACCTTCACGCCGGTGTGCCTGATCCAGACTGCGGTGAGCGCGGCGCGCACCCGCCTGCTGACCCTCAGCGCGTGCCCGAACGGCCCGCAGCAACTCGCGCTGTACAGCGACGCCGGCACGCTGATCTGGACGGCGCTGCTGCCCACCTACCTGCCGCCCAGCCCCGGCACCGACACGCCGCCCATCCGTCTGGCGGTCAGTGGCGACGTCGGCGTGGTCGCGCGGCCGCGCGTGGGCGGCGGCAGCGAGATCATGCGCGCCGCCGTCCAGAACGCCGGAGACGCCACGGCCGTGGTCAGCACGCCCATCCCCACGCCGGCGATCCGCGACCTGGCGCCCTACGGTTCGGACATCGTGGCCGCCACGGACAGCGGTCTGCAGAAACTCCGCCCCACCGGCGAGCCCGACGCCACCACCACGCTGAACGCCTTCGGCAAGACCCGCTATGACCGCGTGTGGAGCGCCGTGACCGGGTCCCGGGCGCTGCTGATCGCGTGGCCCAGCGACCGGGGGCTCGGCGTGGCCCAGCAACTGAAGGTGTGGGACGGCACGGGCGCGAACACCGCGACGGTGGACAGCTTCACCGACCTGCGCGACGTGACGGTGACGCTGGACGGCTACCTGTACGCCCTGACGGCCACGACCCTGAGCAGTTACGACACGGTGTTCGGCCTGAGCCAGGGCAACTGGCGGTCTCGCTCCCTGCTGACCGGCCTGAAAGAGGCCGTCGCGCTGACGTGGCTGCTGCCGGCCCCGACCACCACGCCCTGACGGCCCGCTCTGGCCTCAGCCGCCGGCGCCCAGCAGAGTCAGCAGCAGCGCCGCCACGCCGCCGCGCCCCCGCACCAGCGGCGCTCCGCCCCGCACCAGCAGGGTGACGGCCGTGCCGGTCGCCGGGTCGAAGCCCAGGCCCGTGCGGGTGCCGCGCGCCACGCCGTCGTGCCAGCGGACGCCGTCCGCGCCGCCGCTCACGAACCAGCCGGGGGCCACGCCCGACAGCAGCGGCGGCAGGCCCGCGGGCCGCGCGACGTCCTGCCAGTGCTGTCCTGCCCGGCCGTCCAGGTGCGCCTGCGCGAAGGTCAGCAGGTCGTCCGCCCGGCCGTACAGCCCGCCCGCGCCCACCAGCGGCCCGAAGCCCGTGAACTCGCGCGATCCGAGCACGCCGGACGGCGCGACCAGCGCGCCCACGTCCACCGGCCCGGTGCCCACGTCCAGGGCCAGCGGGCCGGTCACCCACGTGCGCAGCGCCCGCGCATAGCCGGCCGCGTCCGGCGCCTCGCCCGCCGCGTGCGCCAGGGCCAGCGCCAGCACGCCCACCCCCAGGTTCGAGTACCCGAAGCGCCCGCCAGGTCGTGCCCAGCGCCGCGCGCTGCCCAGCACGCCGGCCGCGCCCAGCGGCCCGTACGGATCGCTGAAATGCGTGAAGGTCGTGACGGCCACCCGCGCCGGGTGCAGCGGCAGGCCCGCCGTGTGCGTCGCCAGGGCGCGCGGGGTCACGAAGCGGGGCAGCGTCCGGACGGGGCCGCCCAGTGCCGCGAGGGGCGCGTCCCACTCCAGATGGCCGGCCCGCACCAGCGCGCCCGCCAGCGCGGCCGTGAAGGGCTTGGTCACGCTCGCCAGCTCAAAGGTGCCGGCCGCAGGCACGCCGCCCAGCCCGGTGACCGCCCGGCGCGGGCCGCGCGCCACGCCCAGCACGCCGCCCCGGCGCAGCAGGGCGCGCAGCGGCGAACGCAGCGGGCGGGCGTCCACCCCCAGCACGCCCGAGACCTCGTCCAGCGCCCGGGCCAGGGGATCACGGCGGAACATACGCGCAGGGTAGCGCCGGGCCAACCGGCAGGGCAGGTATGATGGTCGCCGTCTCCTGCGCCGGACAGTCCTGCGGGCGGAAGGGCCGCCCGGGCCACGCCGCAGGAGCCACGGAGGAGCGCATGGCTGCCAAGACCGCTGCCCAGATGGTGCAGGACGCGAAATCCCGCGTGCAGAACCTCACGCCCGAACAGGTCGCCGACGAACTCGCCCGCGGCGCGGTGCTGGTGGACATCCGCGAACCGGCCGAGCACGCGCAGACCGGCGTGATTCCCGGCAGCGTGTCCGCGCCGCGCGGCATGCTGGAGTTCTACGCCGACCCCAGCAGCCCCTACCACCGGCCCGAGTTCGATCCGGACCGGCGCGTGATCCTGCACTGCGCCGCGGGCGGGCGCTCCGCCCTGGCGGCCGACACGCTGCAACAGATGGGTTACACGAATGTCGCCCACCTGGACGGCGGCATCACCGCCTGGGCGGAAGCGGGGCAACCCGTCGAGAAGCCCGGCGCGTCCTGATCCTCACGGCAGGCGCAGTACCCGCACGTTGCCGTCCCGCGCGCTGAGGTAGCTCATGCGGGCGCCGTCGGGGCTGACCTGCCAGTCGGCCTGCCGGATCTGGTCGCCCAGGTCGCCCAGCGTCGTCCACGTGTTCGTCTGGGTGTCGAGCTGCCGCAGCACGTGGGGGCCGCCGTCCGCGCGCAGCGGAATGACCAGCAGGCGCCGGGCGTCGCGCCACAGGTACGCGCCGAATTCCGGCAGCCGGCGCGGAGCGCTCCCGTCCGTGCGCTGGAGCCACAGGCCGTTGCGGGCCTGGCTGTCGAAGGAGACCGTGTACGCGACCTGCGTCCGGCCCGGGCTGACCTGCACCGCGCGGAAGCCCAGGGCGGTCCGCAGCGTGCGGCGCGTTCCCGTCTGCACGTCCAGCGTGAAGAGGTCGCGGTCACGGGCGCCGGCGCTGGTCTTGCCGCTCACCAGCAGCGTGCGGTCGTCCAGCCACGCGGTCGGCCCGCCGCCGTACACCGTCGCCACGCTGCGTGGCGCGGCGAACACGTCCGCGATGTAGATCTGCGTGACGCGGCGGTCGTAGTTGCCGGTGGTCGCGCTGCGGGCGTACGCGAGCCGCGTTTCAGCGCGGTTCCACACGACGTCGCCGCCGCGTGTGGGCAGCGTGAAGCGCCGGCCGTCGGCGAGCCGCGTCAGGGTGGTGGCCTCGCCCGTGCCGGGCCGCACCGACCACTTCAGGGCGGGCGAGTAGAACGCGACCGTGGCGTAGCGCCGCGTGACCGGACCGCCGCCCGCCGGCACCGTGTAGATGCCGGTGCTGGGCCGGGCCGGCGGGCCGTCCAGGAACAGCAGCGCCCTGGAGTCCGGCGTCCACACCGCGCCGGGACAGCACCCGCCCGAGAGGATCGGCTGAGACGGCAGCGTGGCGGCGTGGGCCACGCCGCCCAGCACGGCGAGCAGCAGCGCCCGCTTCACCGCGCGCCTCCCGGAGCGGGCGGCCACGGCTGCGCAAACTCGTTGAGCAGTCGGCCGCCACGCCGCGCCTCGGGCTGGGTGTCCGGCGACTGCCAGCGGCGCGGGCTGGTCAGGTCGTACTCGTAGCCGCGCCCAAAGCCGCTCGCCAGCGCCAGCGAGTTCCAGTCCGCCGCGATGAAGGGCTGCGGATTGAAGAAGCGCTGGTGCGAGCGGTCGCGCAGTTCGAGGTGCAGATGCGGCGCGCTCACGCAGGTGAACTGCGAATCGCCGCTGACGCCGATCACGTCGCCGCGCTTCACCCGCTGGCCCACCTTCATGGTCGAGCGCTTCTGGAGGTGCCCGTACAGGCTGCTGAGGTTCCCGGCGTGGTCGATCACGACGTTGTGCGGCGGGCTGCCGTGCGGGCCGTCCACGTCCACCACCACCCCGTCCCCGATGGCGTGCACCGGCGTGCCGCAGGGCGCGCTGAAGTCCAGGCCCGCGTGGATGCCCTGGAGGTTGCCGTAGGTGCTGCGCCGCTGCCGGTACGCGCCCGTGGTGTTGCCGTACCCCTGGCCGAGCAGCCACGTGTTCGGGCCGGGCGCGCCCGTGAACGGCAGCCCGAACTGCCGCGCGGGTTTGGCGATGGCGCTGTCCGGCAGGGCCGGCGCGTAGTGGGCTTCGGCGCCCACGGCGAGCAGCAGGGCGACCAGGGCGGCGGGACGGAGGAGGGCGGGCGCACGGGCCATGGCCGATGCTGACGCGCCTCTGTGCGGCGGTGCGTGCGCGCGCCTACGTTTGCCGCGCCCCGGCGCTTGGGCAATCCTGAAGCGTTGCGCGCTCGTGACCATCCTGGGGCGGTGGCTTGACTTCCGGCGTGGGCGCCCGTAATCTTCTGTGCGCTGGGGTCCGGTAGTGTAGCGGTTAGCATATCTGCCTGTCACGCAGAAGGTCGCGGGTTCAAATCCCGTCCGGACCGCCACAGGGGAAAGCGGGGGGAAACACCTCCCGCTTTCTTCATTGTTCCGTTTCCCGCCGGGGCGGGGGCGGCGGATATGACGGTTCGGGGGGTGCGCGTGCCGTATTATTTGCCCGGTTTCGCACGGCGTCCGGCGGGTGAGAGTGTGGCCCCCGAACCCCGCGCACGGCGAGCCTACCCCACACCGGAGGAGGACGCGCCCGACGTGACTGCCACCAATCCCCTGAACACCACTTTCACCACCACCGACGCCGCCGAGCTGTACCAGGTACCCAACTGGAGCGGCGGCTGGTTCCGCGTGTCCGACAAGGGCACCCTCGAGGTCACGCCCAGTCCTGGCCTGCACGCCCCGCTGCGCGCCATCGTGGACGAGATCGTCGAACGCGGCGAGAGCCTGCCCGTGATCCTGCGCTTCCCACAGGTGATCGCCGGCCGGGTCAAGCACCTCAACGAGTCCTTCCAGGCGGCCATCCAGGAGTACGGCTACAGTGGCCACTACCAGGGCGTGTTCCCGATCAAGGTCAACCAGCGCCGCGTGGTCGTGGAGTCGGTCGCCGCGGCCGGCTTCGACTACGCGCACGGTCTGGAGGCCGGCTCCAAGGCCGAACTCGCGCTGTGCCTGGCGCAGAAGATGCACCCGGACGCGCTGCTGTGCTGCAACGGCTTCAAGGACGACGGCTTCATCAAGCTGGCCCTCTGGGGCCGCACGCTGGGCAAGAACGTCGTCATCACCATCGAGAAGTTCTCGGAGCTGGAGCGCATCCTCAAGCAGGCCAAGGCGCTGGGCGTGCGCCCCGCGATGGGCGTGCGCTTCAAGCTGCACGCGCGCGGCAGCGGCCAGTGGGAGGAATCCGGCGGCGACCAGGCGAAGTTCGGCCTGAACGCCTACGAGCTCCTGCGCGTGGTCGAGCGCCTGCGCGAGGAGGACATGCTCGACACGCTGGTGATGCTGCACACCCACATCGGCTCGCAGATCACCGATATCCGGCGCGTGAAGGTCGCAGTGCGCGAGGCCACCCAGACCTACGCGGGCCTGATTGCCGCCGGGGCGGAGCTGAAGTACCTGAACGTGGGCGGCGGCCTGGGCGTCGATTACGACGGCTCCAAGACGACCTTCTACGCCAGCATGAACTACACCGTCAAGGAGTACGCGGCCGACATCGTGTACACCGTGCAGGAGGTGTGCAAGGCGCGCAGCGTGCCCGAGCCCGTGATCGTCTCGGAGTCGGGCCGCGCCCTGACCGCGCACCACGCCGTGCTGATCATGCCGGTGGTGGACGTGACCGGCCCCACCCGCGACCTCGAGGACCTCGCGCCGGCGGTCGAGACCAGCCACCAGATCGTGAAGGACATGGAGGAGATCCTCGCGAACATCACGTCGCGCAACTACCGCGAGTCGTACAACGACGCGGTGGGCGACAAGCAGACGCTGCACAACCTCTTCGACCTCGGTTACGTCACGCTGCCGGACCGGGCGCGCGGCGAGGCGCTGTTCAACGCGATCCTGCGGCGCATCGCCAAGCTGATCCAGAACGAGAAGTACGTGCCGGACGAGCTGGAAGACCTCCAGAAGGTGCTGGCCGACAAGTTCATCTGCAACTTCTCGCTGTTCCAGAGCCTGCCGGACAACTGGGCCATCCAGGCGCTGTTTCCCATCGTGCCGCTTGACCGCCTGAACGAGAAGCCGACGAGACAGGCGACCATCGTGGACATCACCTGCGACTCGGACGGCAAGATCGAGAAGTTCATCGACCTGCGCGACGTCAAGGCCACCCTGCCGCTGCACGAGCCCGGCGACCGCCCGTACTACCTGGGCGCGTTCCTGATGGGCGCGTACCAGGACGTGCTGGGCAGCGCCCACAACCTGTTCGGCAAGGTCAGCGAGGCGCACGTGACCGTGCGGCCCGGCGGGCGCTTCCATATCGACCTGTTCGTGCGCGGCCAGAAGGCACGGCGCATGATCGAGTCGATGGGCTACGAGGAACCCATGCTGCGCGACGCCATCGAGGACCAGGCCGACGCGGCGATCAAGTCCAAGACACTCACGCCGGACCAGGAGCACGAGCTGCTGGAGGACTACGGCGAGGAACTCCTGGGCTACACGTACCTGGAGTACGAGGAGAGCTGAGCCCTTCAGACGAGAACGCGGCCCGCTCTGCACGGGCCGCGTTCTTGCTTCAGGTCGGAATCAGTCGCCGGCGACCGGGTGGCCCAGCGACCGGACCCCGTCCTGGCTGTACTCGCGGTTGATCTCCCGTTCCTCTCGGGTCAGGACGATGAAGCTGAGCAGCATGATCAGCAGCGTCGCGGCGGCCATGAGCAGCAGGAGTTCCATGCCCGCAGTGTGGTCCCGGAGCGCCCGGCCCGAGTGATGCCCGTCTCAAGGCAGGCTGAGCGGGCCTTGGGCACCCCTGTATGCACCCTTGAGCGTTTCTTGAGGTGGTTTCTCAGCGGGGCGGAGCGCCGGGCAGGTCGATCACCTGCACCGGCACCGGTTCCCCGAAGCGCGGATACTTGCGGGCGCGGCCGGGCTCGCCGCGCCCGCAGATCACCGTGAGCTGCGGCAGGCCATGCGGCGTGGCCTGCGCGACGGCCAGGCGACCGGTCTCGTACGCGCCCATGTCGATGTACAGGTGGTTGCCGACGCGGGCCGGCGTCTGCACCGGCGTGTGCCCGTGGACGCTGAAGGTCACGCCCGGCGGCAGGGGAAAGGGGCCCTCGTAGGGCCGCAGCCACAGCGCGGCGTCCTCCGGGGTGCGGTGTTCCGGGTGGCTCACCGGCGGCGCGGCGTGCGAGACGAGCAGGCTCGGCGTGGCGGGCGGCGCGCCGTGGATCACGTGGTCGCCCGTGATGTACACCGTGTTCTTCAGCAGGCCCAGGTACGTCTCCAGCCGCTCGGGAAAGGCCTCCAGCGTCAGGCGGCCCAGTTCGCTGCGCACGGTGTCGCCGCCGGCGCGCATCCACCACTGGTAGCCCTCCATGGCGCGGCGGTAGTCGCCCATGTCGTGCGTGCCCTGGTAGCGCCGGTACCAGCGCAGGCCCTCCAGCGCCATGCGCTCGTGGTTGCCCATCAGCAGCGTCGCGCGGCCCGCGGCGTGCAGCTCGAGCAGCATGTCCACCACGGTCATCGAGCGGGCGCCTCGGTCGATGGCGTCGCCCAGCACGACCAGGTGCGTGCCCGGAAAGTGGTCCAGCACGGCGCGCAGCAGGTCCGGCCGGCCGTGCAGGTCCGGGACGACCAGGGCCGGGGCGCTCACGCCCGCTCTCCGTCGTCCGGCTCGTCGCTGAAGTCGAGCAGCGTCTGCTTGCTGCGCTCGCGCAGGTGCCGCGCGCCGTCGGGGGCGGCGGTGAAGGTCACGGTCGTCCCGGTCGTGTGGGCGTGGTACGCCGCGCCGTCCTGCGCGCCGGGCAGCCACGCGGCGGGCAACTGGAAGGTGCGCCCCAGCTCGTCCTCGACGTCCGCGAGGCCCGTGTCCTCGTCGAGCACGTCGATCACCAGCAGCAGGGAAGTGGGGGGGGAACCGGTCATGCGTCATGCTAGCGGCCCCGCCCTGACCGCGGTCTTCTCCGGCGCCCACCATGAACGCGCCGGCTGCATCCATCGGAGGACGTCCGCCCGGGTGCGCGGCTGCTACCGTGGGCGGATGACCGCCCGGGGACCGTCCGTCACGCGCCGCCAGCTGCTGCGGGTGGCGGGCGGCGGCGCGGTGGCGCTCGCGGCGACCGGCGCGGTCGGGGTGGCGCAGGCGCACACGCTGGACGTCACCACGCACACGCGCCCCCTGCCGGGTCTGCGGTCCACGGTGCGCGTCGCGTTCCTGTCGGACCTGCACTACGGCCTGTATGTGGGGGCCGGGCAGCTGAGCGGCTGGGTGGACGCGGCGCTGGACACCCGGCCGGACCTCGTCCTGCTCGGCGGGGACCTGCTCGACCAGCACCTCGGGGGCTCGCCGCAGCCGCTGCTGACGGAACTCGCGCGGCTGCGGGCTCCGCTGGGCGTGTACGGCGTGTGGGGCAACCACGATTACGGCAGCTTCGGGAAGTACGGCAGCGCGTACTACGGCCCGGTGCGTGCCGACTGGGCGCGGCGGCGCGCCGATCTGGCCCGTGGCCTGCGGACGGCCGGCACCGTGATCCTGCTCAACGAGGGCGTGGCGGTGCGGACCGACCTGTACGTGGGCGGGGTGGACGACCTGTGGAACGGCACGCCGGACGTCCGCGCGGCCCTGCGCGGCGCACAGGGTCGGGCCACGATCCTGCTGAGCCACAACCCCGACGTGCTGGCGGACCTGCCCACGGCGGCCGGCGTGGTCTTGAGCGGCCACACCCACGGCGGGCAGGTGCGGCTGCCGCTGATCGGCGCGCCGGTGGTGCCGAGCGCCTTCGGACAGCGCTACGCGATGGGCTGGGTGGAGGGAGCGCATGGAACCCCCGCGTATGTCAGCCGGGGCCTGGGCACCAGCGGCATTCCCTTCCGCAACCTGTGTGCGCCCGAGGTGACGGTCCTCACATTCACGCCGTCTGCCTGACCACTGGAGGGGAGAAGACGGGACACCGCGTGGCGTGCCCTCCAGCGCGTGATGTTTCCCCGTTACAGGGATGACGGCGCCCATTCCCAGTCCTGGCATTTGACAGGATGTGACCGCCAGTCATTTCCCTGTGAAAACTGCTCGACTCGTGTGATGCTAATTGCTTTGCAAAGCAAACATTTCTCGGAGGGGCATTCGGCATCCATCGGCCTGGACGTTATAAACAAATGTTCAGGGTTTCAGCCGAGAAGGTGTACGGTGGACACTGAAGACCTGCTCCGGGCAGGTTGTCCGGATTCACCGCCGGAACGCGCACGGTGAGATGGAGCGACGACATGGACATGAACGAACAGCAGACCAGCGCCCCCGTTGCAGGCCGCGTGCCCGCCCACACCGGGGCCGGCGCGGCCGAACGGCTGAGCGCCGCCATGCACGGCCTGTACCCCGCCCAGGAGCACGATGCCTGCGGCGTGGGCTTCGTCGCGCACATCAAGGGTGTCAGGAACCACTCGATCATCGAGCGGGGCCTGAAGATCCTCGAGAATCTCGACCACCGCGGCGCGGTCGGCGCCGACGCCCTGATGGGGGACGGCGCCGGCATCCTGATCCAGATCCCGGACGAGTACTACCGCGCGGTCATGCAGGACCAGGGCGTCACGCTGCCCCCGCCCGGCGACTACGGCGTGGGCATGATCTTCCTGCCCAAGGAGATCGCGTCGCGCCGCGCGTGCGAGCAGGAACTCGAGCGCGCCATCATGGCCGAGGGCCAGATCGTGCTCGGCTGGCGCGACGTGCCGGTCAACCGCGACATGCCCATGAGCCCCACGGTGCGCGAGAAAGAGCCCGTGATCCGCCAGGTGTTCATCGGCGCCGGCCCCGACACGCTGGTGCCGGACGCGCTGGAACGCAAGCTGTACGTGATCCGCCGCCGGGCCAGCAACGCCATCCGCGCGCTGGCCTTCACGCATGGCGCCGAGTACTACGTGCCCTCGATGTCGTGCCGCACGGTGATCTACAAGGGCCTGCTGCTGGCCGACCAGGTGGGCGAGTACTACCTCGACCTGCAAGACCCGCGGGTCGTGTCGGCCCTGGCCCTGGTCCACCAGCGCTTCTCCACGAACACCTTCCCGGAGTGGCCCCTGGCGCACCCGTACCGCATGGTCGCGCACAACGGCGAGATCAACACCGTGAAGGGCAACTTCAACTGGATGCGCGCGCGCGAGGGCATCATGGCGAGCCCGGTGCTGGGCGACGACCTGAAGAAGCTCTACCCGATCTCCTTCGAGGGCGAGTCCGACACGGCCACCTTCGACAACGCCCTGGAACTGCTGACCATGGCCGGCTACCCTATGGCCCAGGCCGCGATGATGATGATCCCCGAAGCGTGGGAGGGCAACACCCTGATCGGGGACCGCCGCCGCGCGTTCTACGAGTACCACGCCGCCCTGATGGAACCGTGGGACGGTCCGGCCGCGATGGTCTTCACGGACGGCCGCCAGGTGGGCGCGACCCTCGACCGCAACGGCCTGCGCCCCGCCCGCTACATCCAGACGCGCGACGACCTGGTGATCCTGGCGTCCGAGTCCGGCGTGCTGCCGATTCCCGAGGCGCAGATCGTCAAGAAGTGGCGCCTGCAACCCGGCAAGATGTTCATGATCGACCTGGAGCAGGGCCGGATCATCGAGGACGACGAACTCAAGACCCAGTTCGCGCAGGCCAAGCCCTACCGGCAGTGGGTGGAGAACACCCGCGTGCCCCTCTCGGACTCCGAGGACACCGGCACCATCGGTGAGTTCAGCGAACCGCTGCTCGACCGCCAACAGGCCTTCGGCTACACCCAGGAGGACCTGAAGTTCCTGATGGGACCCATGGCCCTGTCCGGCGAGGAAGGCATCGGGTCGATGGGCAACGACTCGCCGCTGGCGGTGCTGTCCGGCAAGAACAAGCCGCTGTACTCGTACTTCAAGCAGCTCTTCGCGCAGGTCACCAACCCGCCCATCGACCCCATCCGCGAGGCCGTGGTCATGTCGCTGGTGTCCTTCGTGGGGCCGCGCCCGAACGTGCTGGACATCAACGCGGTCAATCCGCAGATGCGCCTCCAGGTTGACCAGCCCATCCTCGACTTCGACGACATCGCCCGGCTGCGCAACATCGAGGGCCACACGCGCGGCAAGTTCAAGTCCTACGACCTGGACATCACCTACCCCGCCGAGTGGGGCAGCCGCGGCATCGAGGCCAAGCTCGCCACCATCAACGCGTGGGCGGTGGACGCCATCGAGAGCGGCCACAACATCATCATCCTGAGTGACCGCCGGGTCGACCGCGACCGCGTGGCGATCCCCGCGCTGCTGGCGCTGGCGAGCGTGCACCACCACCTCGTCCGGGCGGGGCTGCGCATGAAGACCGGGCTGGTCGTCGAGACCGGCGACGCCCGCGAGGTGCACCACTTCGCCGCGCTGGCCGGCTACGGCGCCGAGGCCATCCACCCGTACCTGGCCCTCGAGACGCTGGCCGATCTCCACCAGGACATCCCGGGCATGCCGGACCTGTCGTCGGTGGGCTCGAAGAAGGCCATCCAGAACTACATCAAGGCGGTCGGCAAGGGCCTGTCCAAGATCATGTCCAAGATGGGCGTGAGCACGTACATGAGTTACTGCGGCGCGCAGCTGTTCGAGGCGATCGGCCTGAAGGAGGACTTCGTGCAGAAGTACTTCTACGGCACGAGCTCCAAGGTCGGCGGCATCGGCATCTTCGAGGTGGCGGAAGAAGCGCTGCGCATGCACCGCGCGGCCTTCAGCGATGATCCGCTGCTCCAGGGCAAGCTCGACGCCGGCGGCGAGTACGCGTGGCGCGCGCGCGGCGAGGAGCACATGTGGACGCCGGACGCGATCGCCAAGCTGCAACATTCGGTGCGCAGCGGGCAGTACTCGACCTTCGAGGAATACGCGCGGATCATCAACGACCAGTCCCGCCGGCACATGACCCTGCGCGGCCTGTTCGAGTTCCGCACCGAGGGCGTGGAGCCCGTGCCGCTGGAGGAGGTGGAAAGCGCCACCGAGATCGTCAAGCGCTTCGCCACCGGCGCAATGAGCCTGGGCAGTATTTCCACCGAGGCGCACACCACGCTGGCCGTCGCCATGAACCGCATCGGCGGCAAGAGCAACACCGGTGAGGGCGGCGAAGACCCGGCCCGCTACGAGCGCGAGATGCGCGGCGAGAAGATCGGCAAGGGCGAGACCCTGGGCAGCGTCCTGGGGGTCGGGGCCGGCGGCGTCCGGCGCGTCGAGGTGGACTACCCGCTGGAACCCGGCGACAGCCTGCGCTCCAAGATCAAGCAGGTCGCGTCGGGCCGCTTCGGCGTCACCGCCGGCTACCTGACCAGCGCCGACCAGATCCAGATCAAGATGGCGCAGGGCGCCAAGCCCGGCGAGGGCGGACAGCTCCCCGGCGGCAAGGTCAGCGAGTACATCGGCTTCCTGCGCCACAGCGTGCCCGGCGTGGGATTGATCTCGCCGCCGCCGCACCACGACATCTACTCGATTGAAGACCTCAAGCAGCTCATCCACGACCTGAAGAACGTCAACCCGCGCGCGGACATCTCGGTCAAGCTCGTCTCAGAAGTCGGCGTGGGCACCATCGCGGCCGGCGTGGCGAAGTGCAAGGCCGACCACATCGTGATCGCCGGGCACGACGGCGGCACCGGCGCCAGCCCGTGGAGCAGCATCAAGCACGCGGGCACGCCGTGGGAGCTGGGCTTGGCGGAGACGCAGCAGACGCTGGTGCTGAACCGCCTGCGCGACCGCGTGCGCGTGCAGACCGATGGACAGCTCAAGACCGGCCGCGACGTCGTGATCGCCGCGCTGCTGGGCGCCGACGAGTTCGGCTTCGCCACCGCGCCGCTGGTCGCGGAGGGCTGCATCATGATGCGCAAGTGCCACCTGAACACCTGCCCGGTCGGCGTGGCCACGCAGGACCCGGTGCTGCGCGCCCGCTTCCAGGGCAAGCCCGAGCACGTCATCAACTTCTTCTTCTTCATCGCGGAGGAAGCCCGCAAGATCATGGCCCAGCTCGGCATCCGCACCTTCGACGAGCTGACGGGTCGCAGTGACCTGCTCGACACCAAGAAGGGCATCGAGCACTGGAAGGCGCAGGGCCTGGACTTCTCGCGCGTGTTCTACCGCCCGGAACTGCCCGACGACGTGGGCACCCGCCACCTCCAGACGCAGGACCACGGCCTGGACCGAGCGCTCGACCTCAAGCTGATCGAAAAGTGCCGCCCCGCCATCGAGAAGGGCGAGCGCGTGCACTTCCTGCAAGACGTGCGCAACGTCAACCGCTCGGTCGGCGCGATGCTGTCGGGCGAACTCGTCCGTGCGCGCCCCGAGGGTCTGCCGGACAACACCGTGCACGTCCAGATGGAGGGCACGGCCGGCCAGTCCTTCGGCGCGTTCCTGGCGCCGGGCCTGACCCTGTACCTGATCGGCGACGCGAACGACTACACCGGCAAGGGCCTGTCGGGCGGGCGCATCGTGGTGCGGCCCACCATCGAGTTCCGCGGCAAGGCCGAGGAGAACATCATCGTCGGGAACACCGTGCTGTACGGCGCGACCTCCGGCGAGGCCTTCTTCCGCGGCGTGGCCGGCGAGCGCTTCGGCGTGCGGCTCTCGGGCGCGCAGGCGGTCGTGGAGGGCACCGGCGACCACGGCTGCGAGTACATGACCGGCGGCACCGTGGTGGTGCTCGGCAAGACCGGGCGCAACTTCGCGGCCGGCATGTCGGGTGGCGTCGCGTACGTGTACGACGTGGACGGCCAGTTCGAGCACCGCTGCAACCTCAGCATGGTCAGCCTGGAGCGCGTGCAGCCCGAGGACGAGCAGCTCCAGAGCGCCGACGTGCGCGCCCTGCACGGCGGCCAGAGTGACGAGTCCCAGCTGCGCCGCCTGATCGAGGAGCACCACCGCTACACCGGCTCGCAGCGCGCCGGGGAGATCCTCGACGACTGGAACGCCGCCCTGAAGAAGTTCATCAAGGTCTTCCCGCTGGAGTACCAGCGCGCCCTGAAGGAACACGCCGCCGCGCCCGCGAAGCCCGAGGAGGGCACCGTGCACGCCGCCGACACGACCAGCATGAAGGTCAAGACCGGCAAGAAGGGCGGCCAGGGCACCCTGACGAAGTAACGCGCGCACGGCGGAGGGTCACGCCTCCGCCGCGCCGTCCACCCCGCACGCTTTTCTCCCATCCCGGAGTTCCCCATGAGCAAGATCACCGGTTTCCTCGACCAGCCCCGCATCAAGGAGCAGTACGCGCCGCCCCCCGCCCGGCTCAAGCACTACCGCGAGTTCGTGGAGCCCCTGGCGGGCGAACTGGCGCGCAAGCAGGCGGTGCGCTGCATGGACTGCGGCATTCCGTTCTGCAACAACGGCTGCCCCGTCAACAACATTATCCCGGACTTCAACAACCTGGTGTACCAGGACGACTGGCGTTCCGCGCTGGACACGCTGCACTCCACCAACAACTTCCCGGAGTTCACGGGCCGCATCTGCCCCGCGCCGTGCGAGGCCGCGTGCACCCTGAACATCAACGACGATCCGGTGGGCATCAAGTCCATCGAACTGGCGATCATCGAGCGCGGCTGGCAGGAAGGCTGGGTCGCGCCGCAACCGCCCGCCGTGAAGACCGGCAAGAAGGTCGCTGTCGTCGGCTCCGGCCCCGCCGGTTTGAGTGCCGCGCAGCAGCTCGCCCGTGCCGGGCACGACGTGACGGTGTTCGAGAAGAACGACCGGGTGGGCGGCCTGCTCAGATACGGCATCCCGGACTTCAAGATGGAAAAGCAGCATATCGACCGCCGCGTGGCGCAGATGGAAGCCGAGGGCGTGACCTTCCGCACCGGCGTGGTGGTGGGCGAGTGGCCCAGGGACAGCAAGGTCACCAACCTGAGCAAGCAGAGCGTGACGCCCGCCGACCTGCGCGCCGAGTTCGACGCCGTGCTGCTCGCGGGCGGCGCGGAGCAGCCGCGTGACCTGCCGGTGCCGGGCCGGGAACTGGACGGCGTTCACTACGCCATGGAGTTCCTGCCCGGCCAGAACCGCGTGAACGCCGGCGACAAACTGCGCAAGCAGCTGCGCGCCGACGGCAAGAAGGTCGTCGTGATCGGCGGCGGCGACACCGGCAGCGACTGCGTGGGCACCAGCAACCGCCACGGCGCCACCAGTGTCACGCAGTTCGAGGTGATGCCCCAGCCTCCGGAGCAGGAGAACAAACCCCTGGTGTGGCCGTACTGGCCGCTGAAACTCCGCACCAGCAGCAGCCACGAGGAAGGCGCGGTGCGCGAGTTCGCCATCGCCACCAAGGAATTCCTCGGCAAGGGTGGCAAGGTCACGGGCGTCAAGACCGTGCGGATCGAGTTCGTGAACGGCAAGCTGGAGGAAGTCGCGGGCAGCGAGGAAGTCCACGAGGCCGACCTGGTGCTGCTCGCCATGGGCTTTACCAACCCCATGGGCAGCGTGCTGGACTCCTTCGGCGTGGCCAAGGACGCGCGCGGCAACGCCCAGGCCGGCACCGACGAGAGTGGCGGGTATGCCACCAGCGTGCCCGGCATCTACGCCGCCGGGGACATGCGCCGCGGCCAGAGCCTGGTCGTGTGGGCGATCCGCGAGGGCCGTCAGGCCGCCCGCGCCGTCGACCAGTTCCTGATGGGCGAGAGCGTCCTGCCGCGGTAAGACGCCCCGGAGCGGAAGGCGGACGACTCCTGCGCGGGGTCGTCCGCCTTCCGCTCACGTCGGGCGGCTCAGGTTGACCTTGCCCGTCTCGAAGGAGGCGGGCGCGCTGCTGTGTTCATGCACGATCTGCCAGCCGGTGTCCTCGCGCGTGAGGGTGAGGCTCAGGCGGTTGTTCATGGCGCGCAGGCGCTCGCCGCCGGCACTCAGGCCCGCGTAGGTCACGAAGGCGTGCACCACGGCCAGGTCGGGGGTGACGGTACTCCGCACATCCTCGAAGGTGACCTCCACGCGCTCGTCGCCCAGCGAGGCGAACCAGCCCTCGACCATGCCGCGCCACGCGTCTCGGCCGTCGTACAGCCACGACTCCCACATGTCGAACACCGTGACGTTCGGGTGGTACAGGGCGAGCAGGGCGTCCACGTCGCGGGCATAGACGGCCCCGGCATACGCGCCGAGGATGCGGGCGGGATCATCCATGGTCATGGTAGGGATGACTGTACACGAAATTTCGCCCGGAGAATAATTCGGTGGGGGTATTACGGTACGATGCTCAGGGCTGCCCGGGGTGACCCACCGCCACGTCAGGCCAGTGCGCCGGCTTCATCCAGAACGTCCAGCAGCGCGTCCACGACCTGCGGGTCAAAGTGCGTGCCGCGCCCCTCACGGATCTCGGCCAGGGTGTCGTCCAGCGACCACGCCGGTTTGTACGGGCGGACGTGCCGCAGCGCGTCGTACACGTCGCACACCGCGAAGATGCGGGCGAGCAGGGGAATGTCCTCGCCCTGCCGGCCGAAGGGGTAGCCGGCGCCGTCCCAGCGTTCGTGGTGGTACGCGATCACGTCCAGCGCGCTCTGCGGCAGGAAGGGGAGCTGCTGGGCGAGATGCAGGCCGTCTTGCACATGCGCCTGCATGCGCTGCCACATCTCGCCGGGCAGCGGGCCGGGGTGCCCCAGGATCGCGTCCGGGACGGCGATCTTGCCGATGTCGTGCAGGTACGCGCCCCAGCGCAGGGCGCGCAGGGCCGGGCCGCGCAGGCCCAGCCGCTTGCCGAGGGACGTGGCGAGCGCCGTGACCCGGTCGGTGTGGCCCAGCGTCTCGGCGTCCCGCGCCTCCAGGCACACGCCCAGGGCGCGCAGGGCGTCCTCCTGCGCGGCGCGTTCGCGTTCCTCGGCGTCCAGGCGCGCGGCGAGCAGCGACAGCAGGCTGGTCACGTGGCTGATCAGGGCGCGTTCGTCCGGCGTCCACGCGTGGGGCGTGAAGGCGTGGGCGAGCAGCGCGCCGACGAGTTCCCCGCCGCGCGAGCGGACGGGCGCGGCAACCAGCGCCAGCACGCCCAGTTCCGGGAAGCCGGCGGTGGCGCTGTCCTGCCGGGTGTCCTCTATGAACAGCACACCCGGCGCGTTCTGGAGGGCAGCCATCAGCGGCAGGTCACTCGGCAGCCCGTGCGCGAGCAGCGCGGCCATGACAGACCCCTGGGGCATGTGGCCGCTGCCGGCGCGGGCCGCGAAGGTCAGTGTGTGGTCGCGCCACTGGAAGTATCCGGCGCCGACCGCGGCGGTGCGGGCCACCAGCGTGTCCAGCACCGGCTGCATGGCGCTGCCCAGATCCTGGGCGCTCAGGCCCAGGCGGGCCAGCTCCAGCGTCAACTGTGGAACCTCGTCGCCGGGCCGCGTCGTCATGTTCTGCCCAGGGTAGCGTGCGGTCTTCTGGAACAGTGTCAGCCCTGGCGCTGTTGTCTCAGGGCAGCGGGAAGCCGCCCGCGAAGGCGTGCACCTCGGCCTTCACGTCCTCTTCCCTCAGCGCCCGGTCGATCAGGTCGGCGATGCGCGGCATGTCGCTTTCCTTCATCCCTCGGGTGGTCACCGCGGGGGTGCCGATCCGGATGCCGCCGCCGTGCAGGATCTTCTCGGTGTCGTACGGCAGCGTGGACTTGGAGATGGTGATGTGGTTGGCGTCCAGGCGCCGGGTGGCCTTGGTGCCGTTCAGGCCCTGGGGGCGCAGGTCGAGCACGAGCAGGTGGTTGTCCGTCCCGCCCGACACCACGCGGTAGCCCTTGTCCTGGAAGGCCCCCGCGAGGGCGCGGGCGTTGGCGATGACCTGCCGCGCGTACGCCTTGAACTCCGGGCGCAGCGCCTCGCCGAAGGCCACGGCCTTCGCGGCGATGACGTGCTCCAGCGGGCCGCCCTGGTAGCCGGGGAACACCGCGCGGTCGAGTTTCGCGCCGATCTCGGCGTCGTTCGACAGGATGATGCCGCCGCGCGGCCCGCGCAGGGTCTTGTGCGTGGTGCTGGCGACCACGTGCGCGTGCGGCAGCGCGTTCGGGTGCTCGCCCGCCGCGATCAGGCCGGCGATGTGCGCGATGTCCGCGAACAGGACCGCGCCGACCTCGTCCGCGACCTCGCGGAACGCGGCGAAGTCGATGATGCGCGAGTACGCGCTGGCCCCCGCGATGATCATCTTCGGCCGGTGCTCGTGCGCGAGGCGCCGGACTTCGTCCATGTCGATGAGT
This sequence comes from Deinococcus metalli, assembly GCF_014201805.1. Lineage (NCBI taxonomy): Bacteria > Thermotogati > Deinococcota > Deinococci > Deinococcales > Deinococcaceae > Deinococcus > Deinococcus metalli. The sequence continues at coordinate 68,877 of NZ_JACHFK010000007.1, forward strand.
TCAGTGTCGGGGTTCACCTTGTACCCGACGATGGAGTAGCGCAGGCCCGAGAAGTTCACAGGGTTGCCGTGCGTCAGGTGCCCGCCGTGCGACAGGTCCATGCCCAGCACCACCGAGCCCGGCTCGATCAGGGCGTTGTACACCGCGAGGTTTGCGCTCGATCCCGAGTGCGGCTGCACGTTCGCCCACGCCGCGCCGAACAGTTCCTTCACGCGGTCGATGGCGAGCTGCTCGACCTGATCCACGACCTCGCAGCCGCCGTACCAGCGCTTGCCGGGGTAGCCCTCGGCGTACTTGTTGGTCAGCACGCTGCCCTGGGCCTCGCGCACCGCCGCCGAGGTGAAATTCTCGGACGCGATGAGTTCCAGGCCGTGGAGCTGCCGGTCGCGTTCCCGGTCGATCAGGTCGAAGATGGCCGTGTCACGCTCGGCCGCGGGAGGGGCGGCCGTGACACGGGCGGTGGGCTGGTCGGCGGTCGTCATGCCCCCACGGTAACACCGGCACCTGAGCGCCGGGGGAGGCGTGTCTTTGCAGGTCAGACGACGCGCCGGGCGCCGGTCACGCGCTGCCCAGCAGGCCCACCGTGCCGCCGGGCCGCGTGTACGGGGGCGTGCCCTCGGGCGGCTGGGCGCGCCCGATCCAGTAGCCCTGCAGCGCGTCTACGCCGAGGTTCTGGAGCAGCTGCGCCTGGGTCGGGGTCTCCACGCCCTCGGCCACCACCCGCAGCGCCAGCGCCTGTCCCAGCGCCACGATCGCCTGCACGACCGTGTACGCCGCCTGCGCCTGCGAGCTGCCCGGTTCCCCGACCTCCAGCTCGCGCGTGAAGGCCCGGTCGATCTTCAGGGTGGTGATCGGGAGGCGCAGCAGGGCCGACAGCGACGACTGCCCCACCCCGAAGTCGTCGATGGCGACGTTCACGCCCAGGTCCAGCAGGGCGCGCAGCGTCTCGCGGGCTTGCGCCTCGTTCTCGACCAGCAGCCGCTCGGTGACCTCCAGTTCCAGCGCCTGCGGGGGCACGCCGTGCCGCGCCAGCGACGCCCGTAGCCCCGGCAGGAAGTCCGCCCGGACGAGGTGCGGCGGGCTGATGTTCACTGCCACCTGCCGCTCCGGGAACTGCGGCAGCCACAGCGACAGCTGCCGGCACGCCTCGTCGACCACCCAGTTGTCCAGCGCGACCATCAGGCCGGCCGTCTCCGCGATGGGCACGAACTCGCCCGGCGACACCGGCCCGAGTTCCGGGTCGGTCCAGCGCAGCAGCGCCTCGAAGCGCCGCAACCGGCCGTCCTGGTCACGCTGCGGCTGGTAGTGCAGGGACAGCTCGTCGCGGTCCAGCACGCCGCGCAGCCGCGTCTCGATCAGGATGCGGCGGGCAGCGAGCTGGTCGTGCACGCCCGGCGTGTACAGGCTCAGGGCGTTCTTGCCGGTGCGCTTGACCTCGTACATCGCCTGGTCCGCCCAGCGCAGCAGCGCCGCCGGATCGCGTTCGTCCGGGGTGGACAGCGCGCCGCCGACTGACGCCGTGATCTGCAGCCGTTGCCCGGCCAGCGTCACGGACTCGCGCAGGGCCAGCACCACGCGCTCACACAGCGCCGCCAGCGTGGCCGTGGTGGCCGGGGCGAGCACCACCACGAACTCGTCTCCACCCAGGCGAATGCAGGGATGCCCGGCGCCCGCCGCGCTGCACAGCCGCCGCGCGACCTCCTGTAGGAACTGGTCGCCGGCGCGGTGCCCGAGCGCGTCGTTCACGAACTTGAAGTCGTCCAGGTCCACGAACAGCAGCCCGACCTCGTCGTCGCCGGCCAGCGCGCCGCGCAGCACCGCGTCGAGCTGCGTGCGGTTGCCCAGGCCGGTCAGGGGATCGTGGTGCGCCTGGTGGTGCAGCAGCGCCCGGTGGTCCTGCAACTCGCGCAGCGCCAGCGTCTGCCGCGCCGCGACCAGCAGGGCCACCGCGAAGGTGGCGCTCAGCGCGCCCAGTCCTGCTAGGTCGTCGCGTTCCGGCATGGCGAGCAGCAGCGTGAAACTGCCCAGCAGGGCCACGTATGGGGCCAGCCGGGCATGCAGCCCGTGCAGGCGCGAGCCTTCCCGCGGGGCCCGTCCCCGCTGGCTTGCCCGCCACGCCCCGGCCGCGAAGACCACGGCGGCCAGCGGCCACACCACGTCCGGCCAGCCGTGCTCCGCGCCCACGGCCGAGAAGCCCAGGTCCGCCGTCAGGACCAGCAGCATGCCCAGCGTCAGCAGCCACGTGCCGCCCGGCGCGCCCTCGCGGCTGCGCCAGCCCTGCGCGAGCAGCAGCCCCAGCACCACCAGGTCGGCCAGCGACCGCACGCTCCACACCGCGCTGGTCCCCACGTCATGGACGTGCAGCACCCGCGGGGCCAGCTGGAAGTACCACAGGGAGCCGCCCACACTGACCATCAGCGCGGCCACGTCCAGCCGGGCGGCCATGCCCGGCAGCGACGGCCAGCGCCGCTCGAAGCGCAGCAGGGCCAGCAGGAAGCACGCGGGCAGCGCCAGGAACAGCGGATCGGCCGCGGACGGGACCGACGGCGGCTGCGGCAGAAGCGACAGCAGCAGGTGTCCCACGCCCCACAGCACCGTGCCCAGTCCGATGATCCGCCACGCCCGCACCTCCACGGTGCGCGGCGCGAGCCACACGATCAGGGCGCCGCTGCCCAGGAAGACCGGCACGCCCAGCCGCTCGGCCAGCGCGTCGGGAAGCAGGCCATGCGGCCACCCGCCCAGCACCTGTGACAGCTGAAGGACGCACAGGGCGCCGAGGACCAGCAGGATCGGCAGCGGGCCGGGCGGGACGCGGGTGGAGGGTGGAGCGCTCATCTCCGTCACGCTACGCCGGGTCATCTGAGCGATTTCTTACGTCCTGGTCGGCAAACACACCCCTGGGGGTCCCCCCCGGTGGGGGATCATGCAGGCGTCAGGCGCTCCCGGACCGCCCGCAGCGCGTCCCCGGTCGCCAGCACCAGCACGCTGTCGCCGGCCAGCAGCTGCGTCGCGCCCTTGGGGATCAGGAACTCGCCGCCGCGGTGCACCAGGATCAGCAGCGCCTCGGGCGGCAGCCGCAGGTCCACGATGCGCTGCCCGGCCGCCTCGCTGCCGGCGCGCACCTCGACCTCCACCATGCCGTTCTTGCCCTGCCCGGTGGGGGTGTAGGCAATCGGGTAGGCGGGCACGGCCGGCATGTTCTCGCGCACGCGCAGCCAGCGGGCCACCAGCGTCAGGGTGGTGCCCTGGAGCAGCACGCTGGTCAGGACGATGAAGAACACGATGTTGAAGAGCGTCTGCGCCTGTGGCACGTGCGCCAGCAGCGGAAACGTCGCCAGGACGATGGGCACGGCGCCGCGCAGGCCCACCCACGCCACCATGCCCTTCTCGTTGGCGGGCATCTTCGCGTTCGCCAGGGCGACGTACACGCTCAACGGGCGGGCCAGGAACACCAGCACCAGCGCGCACGCCAGCGCCAGCCCCGCCGTGGGCAGCAGGTCGTGTGGGTTGACCAGCAGCCCCAGCGTGAGGAACATCGCCACCTGCATCAGCCACGACAGCCCGTCGTGGAAGTTCACCAGGCTGCGCTTGTGGATGAACTCGGCGTTGCCCAGCACCACGCCCGCGATGTAGATCGCCAGAAAGCCGCTGCCGCCCGCCACCGCCGCCCCGCCGAACACGATCAGCGCCAGCGCGATGCTGAGGACCGAGTACAGGCCCTCGAACTGGAGCTGGATGCGGTTGATGATCCACAGCGCCGCGCGGCCCAGCGCGTACCCGGCCAGCGCCCCGATCAGCATCTGCTTGAGGAACAGCGGCACGATGGTCAGCACCGACGTGTCCGGACTGGCGATCAGTTCCAGCAGCCCCACCGTCAGGAACACCGCCATCGGGTCGTTGCCGCCGGACTCGAACTCCAGCAGCGGCGTCACGTCGCCCTTGAGGCCCAGTTGCCGCTCCTTGAGCACGCTGAAGACCGCGCTGGCGTCCGTGCTGCTCACGACTGCGCCCAGCAGCCACGCCACCAGCCACGGGAAGCCGAACGCGAAGTGCGTGAAGGCCGCCATGATCCCCGCCGTGCCCAGCACGCCGACGGTCGCCAGGCTCAGGCCGCGGCGGACCACCGGGCGCGTGGAGACCCAGTTGGTGTCCAGCCCGCCCTGGAACAGGATGAAACACAGCGCCAGCGTGCCGATGGCCTGCGCCAGCCGGTAGTTCTGGAACTGAATGCCCAGGCCGTCCGAACCGAACAGCATGCCCACGCCCAGAAACAGCAGCAGGCCCGGAATGCCCAGCCGACCCCCCAGCCGGCTGACGCCCAGGCTGACCAGCAGCAGCGCCCCCGCCACCAGCAGCACCAGTTCGACATGCACCTCACCCATGCAGGCATGGTCGCACGCGCCCAGACGCACAAAACAGGGCGAGGACTGCTCGGAGCCCCCCGGAATGGAACATGAAGAAAACTTAAGGAACGCCGGCGTGTCCCCGGCGCCATCTGCTACCCTTCACTCCATGACGCCCCGGACCGGTACACCTTCGCCGTTTACCCCGTCCGGGGCCGTGCTGACCTGATTCCAGGCCCAGCGCGTCGCCCCGCCCGCACCCGCGGCGCGGGGTTTTTTCTTGCACAGGAGGACCCATGCAGCACGAAGCCATTCCCGAAATCCACGCCGCCCAGACCCTCGACGACCTCCAGGCCGTCAAGACCCGCTACGTCGGCAAGAGCGGCAGCGTCACCCGCGAACTCGGCGCGCTGGGCACACTGCCCCCGGAGGAGCGCAAGGCGCGCGGCGCGGAGATCAACGCCGTTCGCCAGGCCATCCAGGCCGCCCTCGACGAGCGCGAGGCGACCCTGAAGCGCGCGGCCCTCGACGCGCGGCTCGCCAGCGAGGCCATCGACGTCACGCTGCCCGGCCTGCCGCTCCCGGCCGGCGGTCTGCACCCGATCAACCGCGTGTACGACGACCTGACCGCCATCTACGAGCGCATGGGCTACACGGTCGTCGAGGGCCCCGAGGTCGAGGACGAACACCACAACTTCGAGGCGCTGAACGTCCCGTGGTACCACCCCGCCCGCGACCTCCAGGACACCTTCTGGCTGGAGGACGGCCGGCTGCTGCGCACCCACACCAGCCCCATGCAGGTGCGCTACATGGTGGATCACGAGCCGCCCCTGAAGATCGTCGCGCGCGGCAAGGTCTACCGCTACGAGGCGACCGACGCCACCCACGAGGCCATGTTCCATCAGCTCGAAGGGCTGGTCGTCGGTGACGGAATTTCCATGGCCGACCTCAAGGGCACAATTGCCGAGATGGCGCGCGGCCTGTACGGTGCGAGCGCGAAGGTGCGCTTCCAGCCCAGCTACTACCCCTTCACGGAACCCGGCGCCGACTTCGCCGTGTACTGGGACAACCCGCGCGGCGAGAGCAAGTGGCTGGAACTCGGCGGCTGCGGCATGGTGCACCCCAACGTGTTCCGCGCCGTGGACGACCTGCGCGAGGCCCAGGGCAAGGCGCGCGTGTACGAGGGCAAGACCGGCTTCGCCTTCGGCCTCGGGCCGGAACGCATTGCCATGCTGAAGTACAAGATCCCCGACATCCGCTACTTCTACGCCAACGACCCCAGGGTGATCGGGCAGTTCCGAGGGGAACTGGGGTGAGTATCCGTACAGGCTCGGCGGCCCCGTGCGGTGTCCTTGTTCGCTGCATCCGGCCAGCCATAGACCAGGGGACGCGATGACCCTCCGTCCCCGCGCCGTTGGCATCCTCGTGAACGACTCCTCCGACGTCCTGCTGATGCGGCGGCGCAAGGCGGGCCGCGAGTACGCCACGCTGCCCGGCGGCGGCATCGAGCCGGGCGAGACGCCCGAGGTGGCGTGCGCCCGCGAGCTGCTGGAGGAAGTGAACCTGACCGTCGAGGTCGGCCCGCTGGTGTACCGCCACCAGGGCCTGGGCAACGACGAGTACTACTTCCGGGTGGCGTACGTGTCTGGCGAGATGCGCCTTGGCGACGGCCCGGAAGCCATCCGCAGCAGCGAGGACAACTGGTACGACCCGCAGTGGGTGAGCGTGGCCCGGCTGGACGACGTCAACCTCGTGCCCCCCGAACTGCGCGCCGTGGTGCGGGAGCAGGCGCAGATCGGCTCCCCGGCCCGGGCCGGATCGGACGAGCCGACAGGGCAGTAACCGCTGCGTCCCCGGGAAGAGAACCGGGGCGAGCGGTCTTCCCACCATCACCCTTTCAGAGGTCAACCATGAAAATCGCGTATTCCTGGCTTAGAGAACTCGTTCCTCAACTTCCGCCACTCTCGGAGCTGGAGCCGACCTTCGCGCACCTGGGCCTGCCTCTGGAGGGCGTGGAGGACGTGCCCGCGCCGCCGCAGGGCGTGCTGCTGGTGTCGGTCACCCGCGCCGAACCCATCGAGGGCACGCAGCTGACGAGGCTGACCCTCGACACCGGCGCGAACGGCGAGAAGGTCATTGCGAGCGGCGCGCCGAACGCCGTGAACCTGCCCGCAGGGACGATGGTCGCGCTGGTGTCGCCGGGCACCGCGCTGGGCGACGTGACGTACGGCGTGCGGGCCATGCAGGGCGTGGAGTCGTGGGGCATGGCGGCCAGCGCGAAGGAACTCGGCCTGGGCGAGAGCGCGGCGGGCCTCATGCTCTTCCCGGCGGGTACGGCCGCGCCGGGCACGCCGATGCGCGAGCTGTGGCCGGCGGATCACGTGCTGGACGTGGAGGTCACCCCCAACCGCGCCGACGTGCTGAGCGCGCTGGGTCTGGCGCGGGACCTCGCGGCGTACCTGAAGCTGGACCTGGTCGCTCCGCCGGCCGGGCCGGCGCCGAGCGGGGCAGGGGAGATCAAGGTGACGCTGCCACCGAAGGGCCTGACGCTGGAACGCGATCCGTCGCGCAAGCTGCGCTTCGGCTGCGACCACTTCGCGGCCCGCACGGTCTCGGGGCTCACGAACGGCCCCGCGCCGCTGTGGATGCAGCGCCGCGTGACGCTGGCCGGCATGCGGTCCATCGACCTGATCGTGGACACCAGCAATTACGTGATGCTGGAACTGGGCCAGCCGACCGCGCTGTACGACCGGCGGGACGTGACCGGTGACCAGATCCACGTGGCCTTCGGGCTGCGGCAGGGCGAGGTCGTGAAAGACCTGCTGGGCGGCGAGCACACCGTCGGCCCGGAAGACCTGCTGATCCTCGATGGCGGCGCGCCCGAGGTGCCCAGCGTCGCGGAGGCCTTCGCCACGGCGGGCCAGCCGAAGGCCGGCGACACTGTGCTGGGCATCGCGGGCATCGTGGGCGGCGACCACGGGCACGTCCGGGCGGACACGCGGGACGTGGTGATCGAATCCGCGCACTTCGACCCGGTGCTGCTGCGCCGCACGAGCACCCGTCTGGGCCTCAAGACCGACGCCGTGTACCGCTACGAGCGCGGCGTCGACCCGCTGCTGGCGCCCCGCGCCGCCGACCGTGTGGCCGCCCTGATCGCGCAGGCCGGGCGCGGCACCGTCCATCCCGGCGCGACCGTGGTGGGCGAGCCGGAGGTGCCCGCTCCCATCGACACCACCGGTGACCAGATTCGCGCGCTGCTGGGCATGCACGTGGACACGGCCGAGATGCGGGACATCCTCACGCGCCTGGGCTGCGCGGTCACGGGGAGCGGGGACGCGCTGCACGTCACGCCGCCGTCGTGGCGGGTCGATATGGCGATCTGGCAGGACCTCGCGGAGGAAGTCGCCCGGCTGCACGGCTACGCGGAACTGCCCGAGACGCTGCCGACCCTGCGGGTGCATCCCAGCAACATCGGCGCGGAGAAGGAGGGGGTGGAGCGGGCCACGCTGCGCCGGACGCTGGCCGGGATCGGCGCGCAGGAAGTCGTGACCTACACCTTCACCAGCGATGAGGAGGCCGCCCGCGCCCGCACCGAGACGCCCACGGCCCGCCTGCGCAACCCCATGACCGCCGACCGCACCGGCCTGCGAACGGCGCTGTACCCGTCGCTGCTGAGGGCCGCGCAGGCGCACCCGAAGGGCGAACGCGCGCTGATCTTCGAGATCGGCCGCATCTTCCCGCAGGGCGGCGAGGCCGAGCGCCTGGGCCTGCTGATGCGCGGGCCGCTGGCCGCCGCCACGCACCAGCCGGGCGTCGCCGGGGACTTCCGCACGTTCAAGGGCCTCGTCGAGTCGCTGGCCGGAACGCTCGGCGCGGCCTTCGAGTTGCGGCAACTGCGTGGGGATGCCGTCCCCGCCGCGCTGCACCCCGGCATCGCCGGCGAGGTCGTGTGGAACGGGCAGGGCATCGGCTGGATGGGCGCCCTGCACCCCGAGATCGCGCAGGACTTCGGTCTGAAGGGCGACACCTTCCTGATGGACGTCGCCCTGCCGCTGCCGGGCCGCGCGTGGGCCTTCCGCGATCCCAGCCGCGCGCCCGCCGCATGGCGTGACCTCGCGGTCGTCACCCCGCAGACCGTCAGCTACGGCGAGGTGGCCGCCCTGCTGCGCCGCGAGGGCGGCGAGTGGCTGGAGAGCGTGGAGCCCTTCGACGTATACACCGGCGAGCAGGTGGGCGCGGGCCAGCGTTCCGTGGCCGTGCGCCTCGTGTTCCGCGCCGCGAAGACCCTCACGGACGAGGACGTCGATCCCGTCATGGACGGGCTGATGGCCGCCATCCGCGCGCAGGGCTGGAGCATCCGCGAGAAGTGAAGTAGGGAACGCGGAACGGGAGGGTCAGGGCTGCGTGCTCTGGCCCTCTCTCCAGTGGCGGACGTTCGCCCGGATCAGCTCTCCGCTCAGCTCGTCGTCGTCGGGCAGGTCGTCCACACCGAACCACCCTGTCTCCAGCACCTCGCCGTCCTGTGGGGTCAGGTCGCCGGTCACGCCGTGCGCGCGGTACAGCACCGAGACGTTGTCCACGGTGTCGCCGTTCGGGTACGTGAAGCGGTACGCGGGGCCGGCGTACATCTCCAGCGGTTCCAGCCGCGCGGCCGTGAGTCCGGTTTCCTCCAACAGCTCGCGCGCAGCGGTCTGCTCGAAGGTCTCGCCGGGTTCCAGGCCGCCGCCGGGCAGCGTCCACTTCCTCGTACCCCCGTGCCGGAGCAGCAACAGTCTGCTGTGATCGTCCGTCACGAGGACGTTGGCGCCGGGCGAAAACAGGGGCCGCGGGCCGACCAGTTTCCGCAAGTCCATCAGGTGGTTCCCGAGGGGCGGCGGGGGCGGTGTGGGAGCCAGCGGCAACGGCGGCAGGCCCACGCGCGCGCGCAGCACACTCAGGCTCCGGCGGTTCGCGTTGCTGCTCAGGTCTGGCAGGGCGTCCAGCGCAAACCACGCCAGTTCCAGCGTCTCGCCGCTGTCGTCCGGCGCGGCGTGCTCCAGCGCGGCGGCGGGCAGCGTGCCCAGGGCGCGCCGGCCCACGACGTAGATCTCGTGGCCGTTGGGATAGCGGCCGTAGAGGTCGGGGCCGTCCTGTAGGCCCTCCGGGAGGGGAAGCAGGGCCAGATCGTCACACGTCAGGCCCGTTTCCTCCAGCAGTTCACGGCGCGCGCCGGTCAGGAAATCCTCGCCGGGGTCGAGGGCGCCGCCGGGCTCGCTCCACCGGCCGTCGTCGCCCCGCCGTTGCAGCAGCACCCGCCCGTGCTCGTCGCGGATGAACACGCCCACCGACACGGCCAGCAGCGGCGCACTCCCCCAGACCTTGCGCAGTTCCATCAGGCTCATCGACCGTCACGGTAGCCGATTAAGCTGCGGGGCGTGTTCTTCGACCAGTCGGCCTTCCGCGTGCGCTGTGAGTGGGGCGAGGCGGCCGTGCGGCGCCTCGCCCCGCAGGCCGACGCCGTGGTGATCGTGGACGTGCTGTCCTTCACGACCTGCGTGGACGTGGCGGTGTCGCGCGGCGCGGCCGTGTTGCCCTACCGCTGGCGGGACGACTCGGCCGCCGCCTTCGCGCAGGCCCACGGAGCCGTGCTGGCGAGTTCAGAGCGGGGCTCCGCGGACGGTTACTCCCTATCCCCGTCGTCCCTGATTGCCATTCCGGTGGGCGAGACGCTGGTGCTGCCGTCTCCGAACGGCGGGACGCTGTGTGCCCTGGCTGCCGAAACCGGCGCGGCCGTGTACGCCGCGTGCCTCTGCAACGCGCGGGCGGTGGGGGAGCACCTGCGCGGAGCGGGCCGCGTGCTGGTCGTGCCCGCCGGCGAACGCTGGCCGGACGGCACGCTGCGTCCCGCCCTGGAGGACTGGCTGGGGGCCGGCGCGGTCATCTCGGCGCTGGCCGGTGACGCCTCGCCCGAGGCGGAGGCCGCCGCGCGGGCGTTCCTCGCGGCCCGGGCCGACCTGCCCCGGATCGTGCGGGACTGCTCGTCCGGCCGGGAACTGATCGGGCGCGGCTTCGCGGCGGATGTGGACCTCGCCGCGCAGGTCCATGTCAGCGGCGCAGTGCCGGTGCTGCGGGATGGGGCCTTCCGGCGGACGTGAGTGGAGCGTACGGTGCGCCGCGCGACACTTGCGCGGCGCGCTTCTGCTATGCTGCTGTGCTTGACCGGGGCCTCTGACGCGCTCCGCTGTGGAGGTGCATGACCGTGACGGCCGCCGTAGAACTTCAGGACACGCTGTACCCCGCGCCGATCAAGTCGGTGGAGGCGGGCAGTGCGGCCGAGCGCTCCGGCGTGCAGCCGGGGGACGTGCTGCTGCGCGTGAACGGCCAGCCGGTCACGGACGTGCTGGCGTACCGGCACGCGCTGTCGCAGGGGCCGGCCACGCTGGAGATCGCCCGGCCGCGGCTGGCCCCGCAGGTCATGACCGGCGTGCCCGGCACCGCGCAGGACCACCACCGCCTGCTGCTGCCGGCGCCGCCCAGCCTGGACGAGACCTTCACCTTCACGGTCGAGTGGGAAGACCCTGGCCTGGAGTTCGAGGAAGTGCTGTTCGACGGCATCCGCAAGTGCGCCAACAAGTGCGATTTCTGCTACGTGCACCAGATGCCGCGCGGCTTCCGCAAGAGCCTGTACATCATGGACGACGACTTCCGGCTGTCGTTTCTGTACGGCTCCTTCGTGACCCTCACGAACCTGACGGAAACGGACATCCAGCGCATTCAGGACGAGAACCTGTCGCCGCTGTACGTGTCGGTCCACACCGCCAACCAGGACCTGCGCCAGGACATGATGAAGTGGTGGCGCCTGAAGGTGAAGGATCCGCAGGCAGTGCAGATCCGGAACATGATCGAGCGGCTGGAGGACATCGACCTCTACACCCAGATCGTGCTGGTGCCGGAGCGCAACGACCGCGAGCACCTCGACGAGACGGTCGAGTACCTGTCGAGCCGCCCGAACGTGCTGTCGGCGGCGGTGGTGCCAATCGGCCTGACGTCGCACCGCACGAACCTGCCGGACGTCCGCACCTTCACGCGCGAGGAGGCGCAGGACACCCTCAGGCGCCTGAACGTGTGGCGCCGGCAGTTTCTCGCGGAGCGCGGCACCCGCTTCGTGTTTCCGTCCGACGAACTGTACCTGCTGGCCGGCGAGCCCCTTCCCCCCGAGGAGGAGTACGAGGGCTTCCCCATGCTGGAAAACGGCGTGGGCATGATCCGCGATTTCCTCACCGAGGGCCTGCCGGAGCTGCCGGCGGCGCTGCCCGAACCGAAGACGGTCATCCTGGGCACCGGATCGCTGTTCGCGGACTCGCTTGACCGCGCGGTGGAGCCCCTGCGCGCCATCCAGGGCCTCACGCTGGAGGTGCGCGCGGTGGAGAACAAGACCTTCGGCAAGGTCACGACGGTGGCGGGCCTGCTGACGGGCCGCTGCTTCCGGCACGCGGTCAGGCCCGGCGAGGCCGACCTGCTGATCGTGCCGCCCACCACCCTGCGCTACGGCACCGAACTCATGCTGGACGACACCAGCCTGGACGAACTGCGCCGCGAGTTCCGCATGGACGTCCGCGCCGGCGGCGCTACGCTGGGCGAACTGGCCCGCGTGATCCTGTCGGGCGCGCAGAGCAGCGGCCACCAGTGGGGCATGAGCGCCCACGCGGTGAAGGACGGCGGGGAAGACGAGCCCGCCGAGGCCCGCATCGCCGAGCAGGGCATGCGCGGTCAGGCGTAGGGGAACGCCCCGCGCTGAGGCAGCGTATCCCTGGGTATGAGAGTTCTGTCCCTGATCTTCGGCATCCTCGCGGCGCTCGGCCTGATCCTGGGTCTGTTGCCGCTGCTCGGCTGGCTGAACTGGGTCTTCGTGCTGCCGCCCGCGGTCCTCGGTCTGGTCTTCGGCGCGCTGAGCAGGGACCGCACCGCGACCACCCTCAGCGCCGTCGTGGCGATCCTCGCGGCCCTGCGCCTGATGCTCGGGGGCGGCGTGATCTGAGGGCCGCCGGCGCGCCTTGCACGCCCCGCACGTCTCTGCTACTCTGCACAGGCTCGGACGCGCCCGGCGCGCACCGACATCCCAGGGTCCTTAGCTCAGTTGGTAGAGCATCGGTCTCCAAAACCGAGGGTCGTAGGTTCAAGTCCTGCAGGGCCCGCCAGGAAAACCCCCGCCCAGCGCGGGGGTTTGCGTTTGTGCGCGTAGTCCAGGCAGGGCACCGTGTCGCAGGGGACAGGGCTGGAGCATGACGCACGATTCGTTCACCGAGAGGCCAACCCTGTCGAGGAGGGCGGGAGAGTGGCGGCCCGACAGAGCCTGCTGCGCGTACTTCAGCATCGGCGAACGCACCGTGTTGAGCGCGTTCGGTGCGGTGGGAGATGAGCCGCATGGAGAGGTTCGCGCAGAGCCGCTCCTGCTCCTCCAGCACAGCCATGAGGATACCGGGCAGGCGTGCTTCCCGCCCAGGTCCCCTGCAGTGGCCTCGAATGGTCAGTCCGCGGCGGTCGCCCGGTCACGCAGCAGCGTCCACACCCGCTCCGCCGTCACCGGCAGCTCCGTGACCCGCACGCCCACCGCATCCCGGATCGCGTTCGCCACGGCCGCGGCCCCGGCGGTGATGGGCGGCTCGCCCACGATGCGCGCGCCGAACGGCCCGTGCTCGGACGGCTGCTCGACGATCACCGCGTCGATGGGCGGGATGTCGGTGGCAGTGGGAAAGGCGTATTCCATGAAATTGGGGTTGCCCAGCGCGCCGTGCTCGAAGCGCTGGCCCTCGTACAGGCCGATGCCCAGGCCCTGCGCCATCCCGCCCTGCATCTGGCCCTCCACCAGCATGGGGTTCAGCGCGTAGCCGACGTCCTGGATGGTGGCCGCGCCCAGCAGGGCGACATGCCCGGTGTCCGGATCGACGCGCACGTGCACGAGCTGCGCGGTGAAGCCCGGCGCGCCCGCCTTCAGGGCCGCGCGGCCCTCGGCCACCACCGGTCCGGGGCCGCCGGCCGTGCGCTGCCCCAGCGCGGCGAGCTTGCCGATGGTGATGGTCTTGTCGGGCACGCCGGCCACGCGGGCGCTGCCGCCCTCCAGTTCGATGTCGTCGCGGTGCGCCTCGAAGTGCCGGGCAGCGAGGTCGATCAGCTGCTCGCGCACCTGCGTGCTGGCGTCCAGCACCGCGCCCGACAGGCTGATGGTGATCTGCGAGCCGCCGGAGCCCGGCGCGTAGGGGCCGCTGTCGGTACTGCCCTGCACGATCTCCACGGTGTCCGGATCGACGCCCAGCGTCTCGGCCGCGATCAGCACCATCGAGCTGTGCACGCCGCTGATGTCCACGCTGCCGACGTGCAGCCGCACAGTGCCGTCGGTGTCCACGCGGCACACCGCGCCGGTGGGCGAGAACGCGCCCGGCCACCCGCCGATGGCGAGGCCCACGCCCTCGTTCGGCACGCGGCCCCGCTCCTGCCACAGCGGATGCTCGCGCACGCGCTCCAGGCACGCGTGCAGGCCGATGTCCGGCCACGGACGGCCGGTGCCAGTGGCGTCGCCGGCCTGCACGGCGTTCTTCACGCGCAGCGTGAGGGGATCGGTGCCCAGCGCCTGCGCGAGGTCGTCCACGGCGCTCTCCAGCGCGAACAGCGCCTGCGGCATGCCGGGCGCACGGTACGCGCCGCTGGCCGCGCGGTTGAGCAGCAGTTCCTGCGTGCGGACCCGGACATCCTTGCAGCGGTACATCCCGCCGATGATGGTGGCGATGATGCCCGCGTGCCCGAAGCGGAACACCCCGTTCTCGATCACGGCGTGCACGTCCAGCCCGACGATGGTGCCGTCGGCGTCGGCGCCCAGCTTCACGGTGATGCGCGTGCCGGGGGCCGGCATGGTGGTCAGCATGTCCTCGGTGCGCGTGAGCACCATCCGCACCGGGCGGTCCATGTGCAGCGCGGCGGCCGTGACCAGCGCGTCGGTGATGCCGTACTTCGCGCCGAAGCCCCCGCCGACGGTCATGGGTTCCACCCGCACGTCGCCCTCGCGCAGGCCCAGCGCGCCCGCGACCTCATTGCGCACGGTGTACTGGCCCTGCGTGCTGGTGTACACCGTCACCTGACCGGGCCGCCGGCCGGGTTCCGCCACCACCGCGTGCGGCTCCAGGTACGACTGGTGCACCGGCGCGTTCACGTACGTCCCCTCCACGACCGCGTGCGCGCTCCTCAGGGCGGCGTCCACGTCGCCGCGCTCGAAGGTGCGCGCCTCGTCGATGTTGGTGGGCGTGTGCGCGGCCTCAGCGCCGGCCTCGCCGCCGTGCAGGCTGGCCAGGCTGGTCTCGGCCTTCGGCACGCCGCCCGGCCACACCAGCACCTCGTCCGCCAGGGCCTGCCCGGCGTCCTCCACGGCCGGCAGTTCCTCGTAGTCGATCTCGACCAGCGCCGCGCCGTCGGTGGCCTGCGCGTCGGTCTCGGCCAGCACCAGCGCCACCGGCTGGCCGGCGAACACGACCTCCTCGCCGGCCAGGATCATGTTCGGGCGCGAGTACGCGACCCGGCCGCCGTTCAGGTCGGCTCCGGTCAGCACCGCCACCACGCCCGGCGCCGCCAGCGCCGCCGCCGTGTCGATGCCCCGGACGCGGGCGTGCGGGTACGGCGAGAGCACCGGGCGGGCGTGCAGCATCGCCGCGAGGGTCAGGTCGCCGGCGTACCGGGCGCGGCCCCGCACCTTCTCCAGGCCGTCGATGATCTTGCGCCGCTTGCCGAGGTAGGTGGTCGTGGTCATGGGAACCTCCTGAAGGTCAGAAGCGGAGTCTACGACTGTGACCGTCAGGACACTGTCGGTCGGCGCCCATGCGCGCGCTGTTCACGGATTCGGGACGCACCGGGCACGGTCGTCTGGGCCGGACAGCACCCTCCGCCGCCCCCGCGCTGTCCGGGCTACACTCCGCTGCACGCAGTTGTGCCCGGAGGTGCCCCGCCATGCCCCGCCCCACGGTGTTTCCATGATCCCCACCCTGCCGCTGTCCGGCGTGCGGGTGGCCGATTTCACGCGCGTGCTGACCGGCCCCTTTGCCACCATGCTGCTCGGTGACCTGGGCGCGGACGTGATCAAGGTCGAGCCGCCCGGTGGGGACGACACGCGCGGGTGGGGGCCGCCCTTCCAGATGGGCGAAGGCGGGCGCGAGTCGAGTTACTTCCTGAGCGTGAACCGCAACAAGCGCAGCGTGATCCTCGACCTGAAGGCGCCGGCGGGCCTGGACGCGGCGCGGGCGCTGGTGGCGGGCAGCGACGTCCTGGTCGAGAACTTCCGGCCCGGCACGCTGGACCGTCTGGGCCTGGGCTGGGACGCGCTGCACGCCGAGTTCCCGCGCCTGATCTACGCGACCATCACGGGCTTCGGCCTGAGCGGGCCGTACCGTGACCGCGCCGGCTACGACGTCGTTGCGCAGGGCATGGGCGGCATGATGAGCTACAACGGCGACGTGGGCGGCCCGCCGCTGCGGGTGGGCGTGGCCGTGGCGGACGTGTTCAGCGGCGCGCTGATCACGCAGGCGATCCTGGCGGCGCTGTACCAGCGCGAGAAGACCGGCGTGGGCACGCGGGTGGACGTGAACCTGCTCGAGAGCGTGATCTCGCTGGGTTCCTCGCAGGTAGGCCGTTACCTCGCCACGGGGGAGGTGCCGGTGCCCGTGGGCAACGACCACCGCTCCATCGTGCCGTACGGCACGGTGCGCTGTGGCGACGGATACGTGAACATCGCGGTGGGCAACGACGCGCTGTGGCGGCGCTTCTGCGCGGCGCTGGAACTCACGGAACTCGGCGCGGACCCGCGCTTCGCCACCAACGAGGGGCGCGTCGAGCACCGCGCCGCCCTGGACGCGCGGATGGTCGGGGCGCTCGCGGCCTTCACCCGCCAGGAGCTGATGGAGCGGCTGGACGTGGCGGGCGTGCCCTGCGGCCCCGTGAACGACCTCGCGGAGGTCTTTGCCGATCCGCATGTGCAGGGCCGCGGCGTGGCCGTCACGGTGCCGCACCCCACGCTGGGCGAGACGACCGTCACGTCGCCCCCGTGGCGCTTCGACGGCGAGGCCCTGCCGGTGCGACGCGCGCCGCCCACCCCCGGCCAGCACACGGCGGAGGTGCTCGCGGAACTCGGGGGCGGGCCGGACACGCGCTGAAGTCGGCGCTCAGGCTTTTCGTGGCCGTTCAGGCGCCCGTTGACACCTGCGCTCATTCTGCAGCCGGTACACTGACGCCGGCGGGATGGGCAGCGCGGGCTGCCGCGGCCCCCGGAGGGTGCTGAGGAATGCTGCGAGACGCGTCGACCACTGCCCGTCCCCCGGACGACGCCGGCCAGCGCCGGGTCCTGGCGGCGCTGGCGGTGCTCGCCGACGTGATCCACGTGGTCACGCTGGTGTACTTCTGGCATCACGGCAGCGGGCGCGTCACGCAGGCCGCCTCCAGCCTGGCCATCACGCTCCTGCTCACCGGCCTGGTGCTGTGGCCGGCGTTTCCGCTGCGGCGCCTGCAGCACATCGTGGTCGGGATGGTCTGCGCGCTGTTCGTGCTGAACCTCGTGAGCGTGTACCAGACCGGGCGGCCGATCACCTCGGGGTTGCTGATCCACGCGGTGATCCTGGCGCTGTTCGCGTACACGTGGCTGCCGCCGCGCGTGGCGACCGTGGTGCTGGGGAGCAGCTATGCGGTGCTGGCCGGCGCGGCCACGGTGTCGCGCGCGCCGGACGTGCCGGGCGTGCTGCTGGTGGGGCTCACGCTGCCGCTGGTGTGGTACCTGACCGTGCACGGCCGCGAGGTCAGCCGTGAGCGCGGGCGCAGCGACGCCCTGCACACCCTGGCCTACCGCGACCCCCTGACCGGCGCGCACAACCGCCGGGCCGGCAGCGACGTGCTCGGCGCCCTGCTGGACGGTCCGGAACCGGGTGGCGAGGTCGCCGTGGCGCTCTTTGACCTCGACCACTTCAAGCAGATCAACGACACACTGGGGCACCAGCAGGGCGACCGGATGCTGGTCGCGGTCGCGGAGTCCCTGACGCATAGTTTCGGGCAGAGCGGCACGGTCGTCCGCTGGGGCGGCGAGGAATTCCTGGTGATCCTGCCCGGCGTGCCCCGCCCACGGGCCCGCGCGCTGGTGGACGCCGCCCTGGACGCCGTGCGGGCCATGCACCTGAGCGGCCTGCCCGCCATGACCATCAGCGCGGGCCTGGCGTACGCCAGCGAGACCCGCGATCCGGTCGCGCTGCTCGACCTGGCCGACGGCCGGCTGTACCAGGCCAAGGCCGCCGGCCGTGACCGCGCGCGCTGAGGGCCCTGCGGCGCGATCACGGCCCGGTCACCGGCCGCCGGTAAGCTGGCGGGGACGGTGACGGCCCCCACCCGCCCCGATTCCGGGAGGCGTATGTACCAGCCACAGGACTTGCAGAGAATCGTCGAACAGCGCCTCGAGCACACGCGCGCGCAGCGGCAGCGGTCGCGCGCGGAGATCGGGGCCGGCCGCCCGGACCTCGCGGAGGACGATGCCGGTCGCCGGGCGCGGTTCGAGACGCACATGAGCGGCGCCGCCCCCGTGGACGCCGAGAAGGTCTGGGCCGAGGCGGACTTCGTGGACGCCGTGTTCCTCACCGTGGGCGCGCGGGCCGCCGGGCCGGTGGCGCGCCTCGTGACCGACGCGGGACGCACGCCGCTGGGCACGGGCTTTCTGGTCACTCCGCGCGTGCTGATCACGAATAATCACGTGCTGGAGGACGTCGCCGCCGCCGGGGACGCGTGGGCACAGTTCAACTACGAGCTGGGCGAGGACGCCATTCCGCGCACGCCCGACGTGTACGCCCTGCGCCCCGATCTGTTCTTCCACGCGGTCAGCTGGGAGGGTCTGGACTTCACGCTGGTCGCGGTGGGCGACCGTCTGAGCGGCACGGGGTCGCTGGCCGCGCAGGGCTCCTGCCCGCTGAGTGACCGGCCCGACAAGCACGCCAAGGGCGCCACCGTGAACATCGTCCAGCACCCCGGCGGGGACTTCAAGAAGGTCGTGCTGCGCGGCAACCGGATCGTGGCGCGCACCGACATGGTGCTGCACTACGAGGCCGACACCGAGGGCGGCTCCAGCGGCTCACCGGTCTTCAACGACGCGTGGGAGGTCGTCGCCCTGCACCACTGGGGCTCGCCGCACCTGGGCACCACCGGCCCCGACGGCACGCCCCTGGGCACCCAGGTGAACGAGGGCGTGCGGATCAGCGCCATCGTGGAGGCCCTGCGCGCCGCCCTCCCGACGCTGCCGGCCGCGGCCCGTCCGTACCTGGAGGAGGTGCTGGCCGCCCCGCCCCTGCCGCGACCGCAGCCGGGCACAGCTGGACTGCCCGTGCTGGGCACCGCCGAGCGCAGCGCACCCACGCAGCGCAGTGCGCCGGCGCCGGCGACCGTGGAAGCGCACCTGAGCGTGCCGCTGGAGATCACGGTGCGGCTGGGCACGCCGGGACGTGTGGCCGTGAGTCCAGGCGGGAGCACGACCCTCCCGGCCCCGGCAGAGCGGGTGCGGATCGACCGGGACTACGCCAACCGGCGCGGCTTCGATCCCGCCTTCCTGCCCGGCGTGACGCTGTCCGTGGCGGACATCGTGGCGCCGGTGCGGGAGCAGGTCGCGCCGCTGCGGTCCGGCGACAGTCGGGGAGAGCTGAAGTACCAGCATTTCAGCATCGTGATGAACGCCGCGCGGCGCCTGGCCATCCTGACCGCCACGAACATCGACGGCAGCACGTACATTCCCATCGACCGGGGCACCGGGCAGCCCAGCGCGGACGCCGAGGGCGACACGTGGTTCGAGGACACCCGCATCGACCCGGCCCTGACCGTCACGCAGCCCTTTTACTCGGCGAACAGCCGCACCTTCGACCGCGGGCACCTGACGCGCCGCAGCGATCCCACGTGGGGCACGCCCGAGCGGGCCGCGCGGGCGAACGCGGACACCTTCCACTTCACGAACTGCTCGCCGCAGCACTGGCTGTTCAACGAGTCCGTCACGTACTGGCAGGGCGTGGAGCGCCACTATCTGGAATTCGGCGCGACCCTCGACCGCTCGCGCCTGAGCGTGCTCCAGGGTCCTGTGTTTGCCCCGGACGATCCCGTGTACACCGACACCGCCGGCCGCGAGCTGCGCGTGCCCCTCCAGTTCTGGAAGCTCGTGCTGCGCGTCCAGAACGGCGCGCTGCAGGTCACCGCGTTCCTGGTGTCGCAGCGTGACCTGCTGGGCCTGCCCCGGCGACCGGTCTCGCCCGGGGGCGACGGCGCCGCGCCCGACGTCACGACCTACCTCACCACCGTCCTGCACCTTCAGGACCTCACCGGCCTGGATTTCCGCGCGCTCGCCGCGTACGACACCGCCGCCCCGCCCACCGATGCCGAGGGCACCCCCCTGCGGGCCATCACGTCCTGGGCAGATGTGCCCTGACCGGCGCGCCCGGACGGGTTCGCTTGACCGTGTTCCACATTGACCTCTCTGTCAGAAACTCGGTGAATACTGGGGGCAGCACCCGCGCCAGACTTCGGCCCGCCGCGCGGTTCCAGGTGACCCCATGACCGTAGCAACCCCCACTCCCCCCACCACGCTGCCCCGCATCATCCAGGGGGGCATGGGCGTGGCCATCTCCGGCTGGGAACTCGCCCGCGCCGTGTCCAGCATGGGCGAACTCGGCGTGATCTCCGCCACCGGCATCGACAACCTCCTCGTGCGCCGCCTGCAGGACGGCGACCCCGGCGGCCACGTCCGCGCCGCCCTCGCCGCCTACCCCGATCAGGACCGCGCCCAGAAGGCCGTTGCCGACTACTACCTGGAAGGCGGGCGCGCCCCCGGCCAGAGCTACAAGCGCGTGCCGCTGCCCAGCCTGAAAAACCACCGCGTCGCGTGGGAACTCGCCGTCATGGGCGGCTTCGTCGAGGTCTGGCTGGCCAAGCAGGGCCACGCCAATCCCGTCGGCGCGAACCTGCTGACCAAACTCCAGATGCATACCCTGCCCGCCCTGTACGGCTGCCTGCTCGCCGGGGTGGACACCGTCATCATGGGCGCCGGCATCCCGCGCGACATTCCCGGCGTGCTCGACGCCTTCGCGCAGGGCAAGCCCGCCTCGATCCGCCTGGACATCAAGGGCGACTCGACCGGCGACCCGGTGCTGCTCACCTTCGACCCGGCCGACTACGGCTTCGCTGGGCGCACCCTCACGCGCCCCCGCTTCTATCCCATCGTCACGTCTCACGTGCTGGCCAGCGTGCTCGCCAAGAAGGCGACCGGCAGTATCGAGGGCTTCATCATCGAGGCGCCCACCGCCGGCGGCCACAACGCCCCGCCACGCGGCACCGTCACCTACGACGAGACCGGCCAGCCCATCTACGGCGAACGCGACCTCGCCGACCTCGCGGAGATGCGCAAGATCGGCCTGCCCTTCTGGCTCGCGGGCGGTGCCGGCTCGCCCGACGCCCTGCGCAACGCCCTTGCCGAGGGCGCCGCCGGCATCCAGGTCGGCACCCTGTTCGCGTACTGCAAGGAATCCGGCTTCCAGGACGACCTCCGCACCCAGGTGCAGGAACGTGCCCAGACGCAGCGCCTTCAGGTGTACACCGATCCCCTGGCGTCGCCCACCGGCTTCCCCTTCAAGGTCGTCACGCTGCCGGACACCCTCTCCAACGAGGAGCTGTACGTGGCCCGCCCGCGCATCTGCGACATCGGCTACCTGCGCGAGGCGTACCGCGACGAGGTCGGCAAGGTCGGCCTGCGCTGCCCCGCCGAACCCGTGGACGCCTTCCTGAGTAAGGACGGCAAGCTGGAAGACACGGTGGGCCGCAAATGCCTGTGCAACGCGCTGATGGCCGACGCCGGGCACGCCCAGATCCAGAAGGGCGGCTATGAGGAACTGCCCCTCCTGACCAGCGGGGACGGCGTGAGCGCGCTCACCGACTGGCCGGTGGGGTACACGGCGGCGGATGTGGTGACGTATCTGCGGGGTGGGCTGGCTTAGCTGGAGTGGGAGGTCTGCGCCTGCGGTGGGCTTCCCCACCCCCCAGCCCCTCCCCCAAAGGGGCAGGGAGAGCAGCGCTGCGCTGGGCAGGTGGTCGCTACGTCATTCGGGCTGGCCTTATCTAAAGTCCCGTTGGCGTGGGGCCGCGTCCGTGCCTCGTGCGTTCACGCCGTCACTGCCCGCGCGCTTCGCGCACGATGGCTTTCGGTCAGGCGCAGGGTGGGATGCTTCGTCTTTTTGCCCCTGGGACGGGAGAGATAGCCCCGTTCACCGCATCGTCAGCTGGGCCACCGCCGCCTGCAGGTTCGCCCGCGCCTGCGGCTCCAGATCGCTGAATTCCGGCGTGGTGTAGATGCGTTCGCGGTTCAGGAAGTGGCGGAGCACCTGCGCGCGGCCCTCGCGGTAGGCGTCATCCGGAACGTGGGCGTACTCCTTGCGGATCGCGCGGTCATAAGCGCCAAAGGCCTCGCGCGCCGCCCCGAGAATGCTCAAATCTGCGTCCACGAACAGGGCCTCGGCGCGGGTGGCCGGGGGCGAGGTATGGCGGGTGGCGAGGATTAGCGCCCGCACGTCCCGGCGCAGGGCATCAGCGGCACCCTGCGCGGCAAGCCACCCGTCGAATTCGTCGGCGCTGCGCTCCTCGTTGTCGCTGGCGCGCGGATCGTAGATCAGGTCGTGGCCCCACGCCGCGAGCGCCATGGCGGGCGTGAGGACGCCGCGTGCGTCCAGCGCGTCGATGACGGCCTGGATGTGCGCGGCGGTGTGGTAGTGCCGGTGGGCTTCGGCGTAGCGGGGTCGGGCAAACGCCTCGGCGTCCGCCAGCGGAGTCATGTCAGCCGTGGCGGGCGGCCAGGGCGGCGCCGATCACGCCGGCGTCCGTGCCGAGCTGCGCGCGGCGGATGGTGACGGGCGCGAAGCCCTGCGCGTACTCGTCGGCGGCCTTCTGCACGCCCAGGAAGAAGTAGTCCCCCACGCTGGCGACGCCCCCGCCGATCACGAAGACCTCCGGGTCGATAACCTTCTGGAGGTCGGCGAGCGCCACGCCGATGTGCTTCATGGCCTGCTGCACCACGCGCCGCGCGCCGGGGTGGCCCTGCTGCGCCAGCTCGAAGGCCTCGGAGGTGCTCACGTCGCGGTTCAGGGCGTAACTGGCGTCGCGCGCGATGGCGGTGCCGCTGGCAATCGCTTCCAGCGCGCCGTCCAGGCCCGCGCCGCTGACCGGGCCGCCCGGCATGACGGTGACGTGCCCGAGTTCCCCGGCGATGCCGTGCCGGCCGCGCCAGATGCGGCCGTTCAGGACGATGCCCGCGCCGATGCCGGTGCTGACGGTCACGTACACGCTGCTCTCCGCGCCGCGCGCCGCGCCCAGGTGGGCCTCGGCCAGCGCGGCGGCCTTGGCGTCGTTCTCCAGCACGATGCGCTGCCCCAGGCGTTCGCGCAGGCCGTCCACCATGGGCACGTCGGTGAAGCCGTAGATGTTCGGCGCGAACTTCACGCGCGTGCGGTCGCTGTTCAGCGGACCGGGAATCCCGACGCCGACCAGCCGGGCGTCCGGATGGCGTTCCTGCAGGGCGCTGACCTGCGCGGCGATGGCGTCCAGTACGGCCTCCCAGCCGGTTTCCGGGGTGGGCTGGACGTGGCGGTCGTGCAGTTCGTCGCCGCGCAGGACACCGGTGGCGATCTTGGTGCCGCCGACATCGACGCCGATGCTGATGGCTTCCGGGGTGGAGGGGATGGTCATGGGAACTCCTGAGACAAGGGGAAAGAAGGCCGTGGGATCGCTTCCAGGCAGGGGCAGGCGCTGACTCGTCATCGGCACAATACCCCGGCGCCTGCGGCCCTGTCGCCGGCCGGACTAATCTTCCGGGAAGTCGTCCGGGTCAGCGGGCAGGGCGTCCAGGCCCAGCAGCGCCAGCGCTTCCGGCAGCTGCACCTCCGGCACGTACAGGCCCACGTCGCCCATGTAGCCGCCCGTCTCGATCTCGATCACGGGGCTGCCCATCGCCCACTGGAAGGGCGTGCGCACCACGCTGACCACGCCGCCGTCCGAGAGGCTGCGCCGCCAGCCCTCCGCGAGCAGCCGGGGCAGCGTGTCCAGGCGCACCCACGGATCGCCCTGGTACAGCACGCGGTCCTCGTAGCTGGCGCGGGTCATGGGCGCACCAGAACGGCATCCACCCGCGCGGCAAAATCCGGGGGCAGGACGCGCGGCGCGTGGGCCTCGTCCACGCTGACCTGCACGCTGCGCGCGAAGGCGCAGGGCACGCCGTCTGCGATGAAGCGCGACACCACCACCCAGCTCGTGCGGCCCACGCGCTCGACCAGCGACTCGATCACCACCTCCTGCCCCAGGCGCAGCTCGCCCACGTAATCCAGTTCCAGGCGCGCCAGCACCGACAGGTCGTCCACGTCACGGATGCCCAGCGCGGCCGAGAGGTCCATGCGCGAGACCTCCAGGAACTCCGCGTAGCGCGCGTTGTTGATGTGACCCATGGCGTCCAGGTCGCTGTAGCGCAGCTGGATGGTGCAGCGCCGCGCGTCCTGCCAGTTCAGCGCCGGAATCCGTCCCGGAGCGCCCGTCGTGTCGGCCGTCATGGGGGCAGTGTAGTGCCCGCGCTCAGACGCCGGCGGTATGCTGCACCGGATGGACGACGCGCCCGCTCCCCCCCCCGCCCGGCCGCGCGGGTCGTGGTGGCGGCAGGCCACCCGCTTGCCCGTCGCGATGATGCTCACCAGCCTGCTGGCTGCGCTGGGCATCGTGCAGCTGTCGTTCCAGCTGGGCAACACCGCGTACCGCACTGTGACGTGGTCGCGCGAGACGAAGGACACCCGGGCCCGTATCGCCCTGCTGGAACGCGACCTGCAGATCCTGCGGGACGCCAAGACCGCCCTGAACGACCCGGCGTACCTGCGCGCCATGGCGCGCTGTCAGGGCTTCGTGGGCCTGAAGGAGACGGTCGTGGTGTCGCCAGACGCGCCCGCCGTGCCCGGCGAGAACTGCCAGATGGCGCCGCTGCCGCTGCCCTGAGCGCCGCGCTCAGCGGCCGTGCGGCGTGCGGTCCATCCATGCCTCCAGCGCCGCGCGCAGCGTGTCTGGCGCCGTGACCACCACCGGCAGCCCCAGCGAGGCCACAGCGCTGGCCGCCGCGCACTCGCCCGGGTCGCCGCTTGCGGCGTCCGCACCGGTCCATGCGGGAAACTCGCCGCCCTCGGCGTAGGGCACGCCGCCCGCGTCCTCCACCATCCGCTCCGGCACCGTCACCGCCCTCCCCGACGACAGTGCCCGCTCTGCCACCACCAGGACCCCGCGCGGCCCGGTCGCCTGCACGGCGGCCAGCAGCGGCGTCACGCCGTCGTGCACGACCAGCGCCACGCGGCCCTTGCCGTCCACGCCCTCCAGGTGCGCGGCCAGGGTGCCGGCCAGGTCCGGCGGCGCCGCCACCAGCCACGTGTGCCCCCCCGGACGGCCCTCGAAACTGCCCCAGGCGCTGCCATACACGTCGGACCACGTTCGGGTGTGCTGCATTCGCACCAGCATAGAGGCCATGCGCTCAGGACGGCTCCGGGCCGACCGACCGGATGGACGACGCCGCGCTCGCAGTCCACGGCGGAGCGGGACGCCACGGCCATGGTATGGAACCACCAACCACGCCGCCGGATACGGCAGACTCAGGGAATCATGGCCGCTTCCGACCCCCATCCATTGGACGCCCTGCGCGACGAGGCGCAGACGACCCTCACGCCCGATGTCCGCGCCGCCCTGGACACGCTGAGCGCCGAGCACGCGCAGCTCCTGACGGGCACTAGCTGGGCCGCCGGCGCCGAGGACGCCCTGAGAACCGCGATTGGCATGGAACGCAAGGCGCAGATGGAGATGCGGATCGGCCTGGGCGCCGACGCTGACGCCCTCCCCCTGCGCAAGACCACGGCCCTGGCCGACATGACCCTGCCGGACCTCCTCGCGGAAGCGCGCGAGAACCGCGTGATGACCCTGCGCGTGCTGGACCTGCTGCTGGACACCGCCACGCGCCGACCCGTGCGCGCGTGGACGCTTGGCGAGGAGGTGCCACCGGAGGTGTACATCCTGAGCCTGCGCAACCGCCTGCGCCGGCTGGGCGAGAGCGTCGCGGAGCAGCGGCTGGAGGGCTGACGCTCAGTTCATGAAGCGCAGCAGGTCCCCGTCGGGGTCCTGAACGAGCACCTGCCGCTGCGTGTGTGGCGTGGCGCCCTCCACAGATGTGGCGGTGCTCAGCGGCGCGAAGAGGGGATAGCCCTGCGCGAGCAGCCGCGCGTGCGGGGCGTCTATATCAGGCACCACCATCTGGAAGTTGATGCCGCGTCCATACGGCCGTTCCAGCGGCCCGGTCAGCCACGCCTTGTCGGCGTGGGCCTGCTCCAGCATCCACTGCACGCGGCCCAGGCTCAGGTACGCGAAGCCGGGCCGCGTGTCGTGCAGCGTGAAGCCGAACACGCGGGTGTACACGTCCAGGCTGTGCGGCAGGTCGCTGACCATCAGTTCGGGCACCAGCGCTGCCCACTCGGTCAAGGGGACGTGGGAGGTGGTGTCAGTCATGCCTGCACGCGAGCGGCGCGGCCGGTCCCGGCGATGCGCGCTGTGGCCTACGCTCCGCGCCGGTGCGGTTTCGGAATCCTGACCCGTTGCCGGCCCGTGCGTCCGCCGTTGCAGCGGCTCCCGTATTTGACGCGCCAGAGGGCCTTCGCCTGCCGGATACACCGATATGGTGGGATTCGCATTCACCTCAGTATGTACACGACGTCTGACAGCCGGCTGTCAGGTCCGGACCGCCGCGAGGTGGGTTCCGCAGCGTTTCCCAGGAGCTTTATGCTGAACCATGCCCGATTACGAGAAGCTCGGCGCGTTCTACCTGGGGAAGGTCGTCGATCCGGCCACGAACACCGCGACGGATGAGCTGCTGCTGTACGACAGCACGGACCTGACGACGCACGCGGTGATCATCGGCATGACCGGCAGCGGCAAGACCGGCCTGGGCCTGGACCTGATCGAGGAAGCCCTGATGGACGGCGTGCCGGTGCTGGCGGTCGATCCGAAGGGTGACCTGGCGAACCTGCTGCTGACCTTCCCGGACCTGCGCCCGGAGGACTTCCGCCCGTGGGTGGACGACGCCGAGGCCACGCGGGCGGGCGTGTCGCCGGACGAGCTGGCGGCGCAGAAGGCGGAATTGTGGCGCAGGGGCCTCGCGGACTGGGACCAGAGCGGCGAGCGCATCCGCACACTGCGCGAGAAGGCGGACTTCGCCATCTACACGCCCGGGGGCAGCGCGGGCCTGCCGGTCAGCGTCCTCAAGGGCTTCGACGCCCCGCCGCCCGAGATCATGGACGACACCGACGCCCTGCGCGAGCGCGTGCAGGGCACCGTGACGGGTCTGCTGGGCCTGCTCGGCATTGACGCCGACCCGATGCGTTCACGCGAGCACGTGCTGCTCTCGAACCTGCTGAGCAGCGCGTGGGCCGACGGGAAGTCGCTGGACATGGGCGGCCTGATCGCCGGGATCCAGTCGCCGCCGTTCGGGCAGATCGGCGTGATGCCGGTGGATTCCTTCTACCCGCCCAAGGACCGTTTCGAGCTGGCGATGAGCCTGAACAACCTGCTGGCGTCGCCGGGCTTCCAGGCGTGGACACAGGGCGAGCCGCTGGACGTGGGCCGCTTCCTGTTCACGCCGGCGGGGAAACCGCGCGTGTCGATCATGAGCATCGCGCACCTGAACGACTCCGAGCGGATGTTCTTCGTGTCGATGCTGCTGAACGCCGTGCTGGCGTGGATGCGCACGCAGTCGGGCACCAGCTCCCTGCGGGCGATGCTGTACATGGACGAGATCGCGGGCTTCTTCCCCCCGAACGGCAACCCGCCCAGCAAGCCGCCCATGCTGACACTGCTCAAGCAGGCGCGCGCCTTCGGCCTGGGCGTGACGCTCGCCACGCAGAACCCCGTGGACCTGGACTACAAGGGCCTGAGCAACACCGGCACGTGGATGATCGGCCGCCTCCAGACCGAGAACGACAAGGCCCGCGTGCTGGAAGCCCTCCAGGGCGCCACCGCAGGTCAGAACGCCCTGAGCCGGGCGCAGCTGGACACGATGCTCTCCGGCCTGGGCAAGCGCGTGTTCCTGATGCACAACGTCCATGAGGGCCACCCCGTGCTGTTCACCACCCGCTGGACCATGAGTTATCTCGCCGGGCCGATCACGGGCACGCAGATCCGCCGGCTGATGCAGGGCCGGAAAGAGGCTGGAGGCGACAGGCCGAAGGCTGAAGGCCAGACTGCGGCTTCGCCCTCGGCGCTCGGCGCTCCGCCCTCCGCTTCCGCGAAGCCGGTCGTGCCCCCCGGCATCACCGAGGTCTACGTCCCGACGTCGCAGTCGGGCGTGCAGTACCACGCGCAGCTGCTGGCGGTGGCGCAGGTGCGCTACGCGTCCACGAAGTACCGGGTGGACG
The DNA here is from genome assembly GCF_014201805.1 of Deinococcus metalli. Lineage (NCBI taxonomy): Bacteria > Thermotogati > Deinococcota > Deinococci > Deinococcales > Deinococcaceae > Deinococcus > Deinococcus metalli. The sequence goes on from NZ_JACHFK010000007.1 coordinate 96,709, forward strand.
TGGCGGGCACGTTGCCGCTGGTGGCCGACGTGACCGACGGCCCGATTCCCGTGGACTGGGACGGCGCGGCCGAGCTGCACGTCGATCCGAACGCGCTGGAGAAGGAGGGTGCGCCGGGCGCGACGTACTCGGACGTGCCCGCGCCGCTGCTGAACCCGAAGAACCACGCGAAGTGGGCGAAGGAGGCGGCGAAGTACGTGGCGGCCAGCAAGCCCCTGACGCTGTGGCAGGAGCCCGGCAGCGGCCTGCTGAGCGCGCCCGGCGAGGCCGAGGGAGACTTCCGCGCCCGTGCCAGCCTCGCCGGGCGCGAGGCGCGCGACGCGGCGGTGCAGAAGCTGCGCGCGAAGTACGCGAGCAAGGTCGCCACCCTGCAAGACCGGCTGGAACGCGCGCAGCTGCGGGTGCAGCAGCAGCAGGCGCAGGCGCAGCAGGCCCAGCTCCAGACGGCCCTGAACGTCGGGGTGGGCGTGCTGGGGGCGCTGTTCGGCGGCGGGCGCCGCACCACGGCCATCCGCAGCGGCGTGTCGGGCGTGGGCCGTTCCATGCGCGAGGGCCAGGATGTGCAGGCCGCCCAGACAGAACTGAACCAGGTGGCGCAGCAGCTCCAGGACGTGCAGAACCAGGTGCAGGCCGAGGTGGACGCCCTGACGCTGGGCGCCGGCGGCGATCTGGCGAAGCTCGACGTGAAGGCCAAGAGCACCGACGTGACGGTCCCCCTGGTGGCCCTGGCGTGGCTGCCGTACACCCGCTCGGCGAACGGCGCGCTCACGCCGGCGTGGGACGGGGCGGAGGGATAAAAAAATCCGCCCTTCCGGGCGGTGATGCAAGCAATATAGCGCGGTATGCATGCCGGGTCAAGCTATGCACGCGGATGCCCGTGCCGTCAGGGCGTGGCGAAGACCTGCGTCCAGTAGCGGGTGTAGGGGCTGCCGGGGCGGTTCACGTACGCCAGGCCGATCAGGGTGAAGTCGCCCATGATGTTGTGGCAGTGGCCGGGGCTGCGCAGCCAGCCGTCCACGACCTGCGCGGGCGTCTCGTGCCCGGCGGCGATGTTCTCGCCCACCAGGCTGGGCTGCATGCCGGCGGCCTGGACGCGGCGCATCGGCGTGCTGCCGTCCAGGCCGCTCACGTGGTCGAAGTATCCGGCCAGCGCCATGCCCGCCGACTGCGCGAGCGCCGCGACGTCCAGCGTGGCGTTCTGCTTCAGCGGCGGCAGGGCCGGCCCGCCCTCTTTCAGGGTGGCGCAGTTCCAGCCGTGCGTGCGGGCGACGTTGGTGAGGCGCAGCACCTCGTTCTCGTACACCAGGCTGCCGGTGAAGGGTGCGGCGATGAAGGTCAGGGCGCGTTCCTGCACCCGGCCGTCCTGCGTGACGCCGGCCGACACGGCGCGGTGCGGGCCGTCACTCAGGCGCACGGGGCGGTCGGTGACGGGCTGACTGTCGAGCTGCAGTTTCGGCGTGGTGGGCGAGTAGTACACGCTGTCGACCGTGCTCAGGCGCACCTGCCCCTGCCCGAGCAGGACCGTGAGTTCGCTGCGCTCCGGCCCGCCGGACTGCACGTCGATGGTGCCCTGTGCGCGGCTCACCAGCCGGCCCTGGGCGTCCAGCAGCCGGGCCTGCATGGTGTACACGCCGCTGCGGTAGTACGTGTGCTGCACCTGCGTTCCGCTGGCACTGGCTCCGTCCCCGAAGGTCCACTCGATGCGGTAGGTGGGCTGCGCGCTGGCGTGGAACGTGACCAGCAGCGGCGCGCGGCCCTCGGAACTGGAGGTGTACCCGACCTTGAAGGCCGGGTCGGCGGCCTGACCGTGCGCGCCGTTCCAACTGGAACTGCCCGCGCACGCGAGGGTGCCGGTCACGAGGAGGCGTAGCAGGGTGGACACGGAATGACGAACGCTCGACCTCACCCCCCCAGGCTACGTGACGGGCTCTTGCGGTGGTGTGACAGACGCGGCGGGCCTGCCGGGCAGCTCAGTTCACGTCCGCGACGTCTGCGAGCAGCTGCGCGAGCTGCTCCTTGGCGCGGAACACCCGGCTTTTCGCGGTGCCCACCGCCACGCCCTGGATCTGCGCGATCTCCTCGTACGGCAGGTCCTCCACGAAGCGCAGCACGACCGCCTCGCGGTACTCCTCGGGAAGTTTCAGCAGGGCGCGCTGCACACGGTCCTGAGCGTCGGCGCTCTCGGCGGCCTGCACCGGCGAGCGGGCCGCGCTGGTCACCTCGAAGCCCACGTCCTCGCGCGCCTCCTCCAGCGAGAAGCGCTGGAGCTGCTTGCGGCGGTGCGACTCGATCTGCGTGTTGCGGGCCACCTGATACAGCCACGGCAGCACGCGCTCGCCGGGCCGGAAGGTGCGGATGCTTCTCCACGCGCGGTAGAAGACCTCCTGGGTCAGGTCGAGCGCGTCCTCGCTGCTGCCCTCCAGGCGGTACAGGTAGCCGTACATGCGGCCCTCGTACTCCTGCACGAAGGCGTACCACGCGGCCTCGTCGCCCGCCACGAGCTGCGCGAGCCGCTCGGGCGGCAGCAGGTCGGCGGGGGCGTCAGGCAGCGTCTCCACAATGAGCGCAGGATAGCAGCGTGCCCAGCGCCACGCGCCGGGGAAGGCCGGCGTCACGCGCGGCGCGCTAGCATGCCCCCGCTCCGGCACCCCGATCCCCATGACGACGCTCCCGACCCCCACCCCCACGCCGACCGCCCCGGACGCGGCGCACAGCGTCAGCCTGCTCGACGCCCTGCGCCCCGCCCTGCCGGACCTGAGCGTGGGCGCGCTGCTGGGCTTCGCGACCGGCGTGGCGCTGCGGTACGTGGGCCGCGTGGTGCTGATCGTGGTCGGCGTGCTGTTCATCACGCTGCAACTCCTGGCGTACTTTGACCTGATCAGCATCAACTGGATCAAGCTCCAGACCCTGACCGAACCGTGGCTGCGACAGGGCGGCGAGCAGGGCGCGTCGTGGCTGCGCCGCGTGCTGACCGCGAACCTGCCGTTCGCCGGCGCCTTCTCGGCCGGGCTGCTGGTCGGCCTGCGCGCGCGCGTCTAGCGCCGGCAGGGGTGCCCTACACTGCGCCCATGACTGCCACGCCCGCCGGCCTCACCCCGGACGAATTCCGCCAGACCCTGGGCCGCTTCGCGAGCGGCGTGACCATCGTGACCGCCACGGACGGCACGCAGCGCCGCGGCATGACCGCCAGCGCGTTCGTGTCCGTGAGCCTCCAGCCGCCGCTGATTCTGGTCAGCGTGGACGCCCGCGCGCACATGCACGCCCTGCTGGCCGAGCAGAGCGTCACGCACTTCGGCGTGAACGTGCTGAGCAGCGCGCAGCGGCACCTCAGCGACCATTTCGCCGGCAAGCCCGGCCCCGAGGAACTCGTGCCGTGGTTCGAGCACGAGGGCCTGCCGCTGCTGGGCGGCGCGGTCGCGCAGCTCGTGTGCCGCAAGGATCAGGCCATTCCCGCCGGGGACCACACGCTGTATGTGGGCTTCGTGGAATACGCCCGCTACACCGACGACGATCCGCTGCTGTACTTCCGCGGGCAGTACCACGAACTCGGGTAGCGACCGGCATACTGGGCGGGTGCCCCCCGTCGTCCCACAACTGCTGATCGCGCTGGCGCTCGCTGTCCTGACCTCCGTGATCGGGTACCCGCTCGACATCGGCGGCGGGCGTCACGTGGACGCGCTGGACGCCTTCTTGCTGATGTTCGCGCTGGTGAACCTGCGCGGCGCGTGGGCCACCGCGAATGCTGGCCCCGGCGGCCGCGCGCCCGCGTGGTTCGTCGTGTGCGGGCTGCTGCTGGCCGCCGCGATCACGTGGGCCATGGTGCGCGCCCTGACGCCCACACCGTAGGTCACCGTGGTCCGCCGCTGTGTGCGCCGGACACGCGGGCTACACTCCGGGGCATGATCCGTCTCGCCATCCTCGCGGACCTGCACGCCAATCTGGCGGCCACGCTCGCGGTGCACGCGGATATGCAGCGCCGCGGCCTGACCGAAGCGTGGGTGCTGGGCGACCTGGTGGGCAAGGGACCGCGCCCGAAGGAAGTGCTGGAGTGGACGCAGGCGCACGCCAGCCGCGTCATCCAGGGCAACTGGGACGCCCGCGTGGCCGGCGCGACCCACCGCCCGCAGGACCTGTGGCCTCGCAGCAAGCTGAGCGCCGCGCAGCTGTCGTACCTGGGGGAACTCCCGTACGGTATCGAGGAGCAGTTCGCGGGCGCGTGGTGGCGCTTCGTGCACGCCAGCAGCCGCGGGCTGTTCCACCGCCTGTATCCGCATTCCAGCCTCGCCGACCAGATCGGCGCCTTCGAGCCCAACGCACAGTACGGCCTGAAGGTCCACGCCGACGCGCTGGTGTACGCCGACATGCACGAGGCGCTGCTGCTGGACGTCGAGGGCCGCCCGCTGATCAACTGCGGCAGCGTGGGCAATCCGCTGGACTCCACCCTGCCGTGCTACCTGATCCTGGAATTCGATCCGTACAGTCCCATGCACGCCGCGACCTTCGTGCGCCTGACCTACGACCGCGACGAGGAGATCAGCGCCGCCGAGGCGAGCGGCATGCCCTTCACCAAGGAGTACGTGACCGAACTGCTGACCGGCGCCTTCCAGAAGCGCCGGGCGCGGACAGGGGAGTAGGGCGCAGGGGCAAAGAGCAGAGGGCCGGGAGTCGTCCGGCCCTCTGCTCTTCTCGTTTCTCAGCCCTCGGCCAGTTCTCCGCGCTCGCGCATGGCGGCCTCCAGCTTGGCGGGTTCCAGCAGGCTCGCGCCCTGGCCGTAGCGCCTCTGCACGGCGCGCTGCACGATCCAGAAGGCGACGGCGATGCCGGCCAGGCTGACGATCAGGCCCGGCACGCGCATGATCGCGTTCACGGCCGCGACCTGGGCGTTGAAGTCGTCGGTGCCGAACTTGGCGGTCACGCGCACGTAGTTCACGATGCTGTTCACCACGCCGCCCAGCAGGTCCACTCCTGCGAACACCACAGTGCCCAGCGCCAGCGCGCGGTGCACGCCCGGGTCGCGCATGGCCTGCTGGGTGGCGGCGCGGTGCTCGGGGCTCTCGCCCAGGCTGGCGGCGTCCAGAAACACGCGCAGCAGCGGCACGCTGGTCGCGGCGCTGATCAGGAACAGCACGCCGGTCAGGTACGAGCGGGCCGAGTCCTTGACCGCGAACCAGAAGCCGTCCACGAACCAGAACGCCAGCGCGCCGGAGAACACCGAACCCGCCCCGCCGATCAGCGCGACGGGGCTCAGGGTGCGGTTGCGCACGAGGTCCCAGACCACGTACGCCACCGGAATCAGGGCGGCCAGCACGTAGGCGCGGACGTTGCCGTCCCGGCCGCCGCCGAACACCTGTTCGGCCACGCTGATACCGCTGCCCAGAATGTTCGGGCTGAGCACCAGGATCGGGATGATGAAGGTGAACACCAGGTCCCAGACGGTCTTGGGGACGCCCGCGCGGGCCTTCTTGGCGATGCGGGAAGTGGGGGTCGGGCCGGACATACAGCGTGCATTGTGGCACCCCCGGATGAACCGTGCCGGGAATGCGCGGCCGGTGGTGCGGTCGCGTGCCATGCTGGGCGTACGTCCCTGTGTTCCGCTGGAGGTTCATGCGGCCCAACCCGCTCCTGAATGCCCTCGGCTACGCGCCCACCGACCGCGTCGTGATCTTCCACGCGGACGACATCGGCCTGTGCGGGGCCACGGTGGACGCCTACGCGGAGTTGCTGGAGGTCGGGACGCTCACCTCGGCTGCGCTGATGGTGCCGTGCCCGGCGGCGGCCGAGGGAGCCGCCGTGGCCCGCGCGTTCCCGCACGCGGACCTGGGCGTGCACCTGACCCTCACCAGCGAGTGGGACGCCCTGCGCTGGGGTCCGGTCAGCACCCGCGACCGGGCGAGCGGTCTGCTGGACGCGCAGGGGTATTTCCCGCACGGCACCGCCGAGGTTCAGGCGACCGGGCGCCCGGACGCGGTGGCGACCGAGCTGGCGGCGCAACTCGACCGGGCGCGGGCGTGGGGCGTGGACGTCACGCACGTGGACTCGCACATGGGCGCGCTGGCCCACCCGAAGTTCCTGCCGGCCGTGATGGCCCTGGCGGGCCGCGAGGGCCTGCCCGCCATGTACCCCCGGATGGCGCCGGCCGGCTGGCGGGCGCAGGGCTTCGGTCCGGTGGCCGCGGCGTTCGCGTGGAGTTACGGCCGGTTGCTCCAGGCGGCGGGTCGGCCGCTGGTGGATCACCTGCGGATGCTGCCCCTGCACGAGGGCGGCGACCACGTCGACGTGACGCGGCGGATGCTCGCGGACCTCCCGCCGGGCCTGACGCACTTCATCCTGCACCCGGCGCGCGACACGCCGGAGCTGCGCGCCACCTGCGCCGACTGGGAGGGCCGCGTGGCGAACCACAAGGCCCTGTGCGATCCGCGGCTGCGACAGGTGATCGCGGACCTCGGCGTGCACACCACCGGGTACCGGCCCGTGCGGGAGTGGATGCGGGCGCAGGGGTAGGCCGCAGGCCGGGTGTCCCGCCCGCCACGGGGTACGCTGCCGGGCGTGAGCGCGCCCGCCCCGGACTTCCCCACCTTTCCCGCGCGGACCTTCCTGCCCGCCTTCCTGCTCGGCTGGGGGCTGGGCACCGCGCTGACCTTCGCCCTGCGGACACTGGGCGGCGCGCTGCTGACCTCCCCGTGCCAGGGGCACACGCTGCTGGCCCTGCTGCTGCCGCTGCTGATGGGCCCCGGCGGGCTGGCCTTCACCGCCGCGCACTGGCGGCGGCCCCGGCGCGCGGCGCTGGGCCTGGGGCTGGTCGTGGCGTCGCTGCTGCCCGCGCTGTATGTCGGGGCGCGTGACATCGCCGTGCTGCGGGGCGAGGGCTGCGCGGGCGGGTACATCGTGTTCGCGTCCGCCGGCGGCTCGTCCGTCTCCACCCTGAGCCTCCCGGCGGGCAGCGCGCGCGACCTCACCGGCCGGGTGGGCGGCTACACGCCGGGCACGCACCCAGGCGTGTTCACGCTGGAGGCGCAGTCCAGCACGCCGGGCCTGCAGGTCAGCCTGCCCCGCACCACCGTCCGGGCGGGCGAGGTGTTCCCGGTGCGGATCACGGCCGTGCCGTCAGCCGGCGTGAACACCTACACCGTGGGCGTGCGGGCCACCACCACCCAGGACGGGCGCACGGCCACGGCCAGCTCGAGCCTGGAGGTCGACGTCCGGCCCGCCCCGCGGCCCTGAGCCGCGCCGGGACCATCGTCCGTCAGGCCGCCGGTCAGTCGATGCTCTCGGCGGCGGCCAGTTCGCGCGTCTGCTTCGGGCTCACGGCGGCGGCCAGCAGCACGAAGGGCAGCAGCAGGATGCCCAGCAGGCCCCACCGTGCCGGCCTGGACGGGCGCGTCGGCGGCCGGGCCAGCTTCGGGGCGGCATTCTTGGACGGCTGAGTGGTCATGCGGTCATCATTCCCACAGCACTCTTACACAGTCCTCACCGTCATGGTGAGTCAGGTCGCTTACACAGTCGGAGCTGTGTAGATGGGGCGCCGCGCCCGTCCGTCCACCACCACCCTCGCGCCGCCTGTTACGCTGCGCGGGTGCCGGACCTGGCCGATGTGCTCACCACCATCAACCGCACCTTCCTGACCATGCTGGTGGTCATGGACCCGGTTGGTCTGGCGCCCATCTTCATCGGCCTGGCCGGGCACCGCCCCAGCTTCGAGCGGCGGCGGGTGGCGGCGCGCGCGACCCTGGTGGCGGGCGGCATCATCCTCGCGTTCGGACTGGGCGGCCGGGCGCTGCTGGAACATCTGGGCATCAGCCTGAGTTCGTTCCGCGTGGCGGGCGGCATCCTGCTGTTCCTGATCGCGCTGGACATGGTGTTCGCGCGGCCCAGTGGCAGCAAGGAAAACCCGGACGAGGAGCGCGAAGCGCAGGAACGCCCGGACATCAGCGTCTTCCCGCTCGCCATTCCGCTGATCGCGGGGCCGGGCACGCTGGCGAGCATCATGATCCAGGCGAGCGCCACCCACGGGAACGCGCTGCTGCTCGGCGTGGTGTTCGTGGTGACGGGCTTCGTGCTGCTGCTGTGCTACCTCGCGCTGCGGCTGTCCGGCCAGATCGCCCGCGTGATCGGCGTGACGGGCGTGCACGTGGTCACCCGCGTGCTGGGCGTGCTGCTGGGCGCGCTGGCCGTGCAGTACGTCGCGGACGGCGTGCTTGACCTGCTGCGCGGCGGCCTGAAGACTGGCTGAGCGCTAGGCCAGAAGTCTCAGCCCGCCGGGCCGCGCGCTAAGCGTGCCGGCGCAACATCATCCTGACCACCCGGCGGTAGAATGCCGGGCATGATCTCCAGAAAGGACATGCCCATGGAGGAGGACGCGCGAATACCGCACGTCGCGGCGGACCTGAACGCCCCGCGCGTGCTGGTGCTCAACGCGTCCTATGAGCCCCTGCACGTGACCAGCGCCAAGCGCGCGATCACGCTGGTGCAGTACGGCGTGGCCGAGGTTCTGGAGAGCAGTGCCGATATCGTGCGGTCGCCCAGCACCATCCTGAAGGTGCCCAGCGTGATCCGCCTGCGCAAGTACGTCCGGCGCCCGCGCGTGCACCCGGTACCGTTCAACCGCCGCAACGTGCTGAGGCGTGACACCTTCGTGTGCCAGTACTGCGGCAGCCCCGAGGAACTCACGCTCGACCACGTCATGCCGCGCTCGCGGGGCGGGCGGCACAACTGGGAGAACGTGGTCACCGCATGTAGACCGTGCAACCAGCGCAAGGGGAGCCGCACCCCCGACGAGGCCGGGATGCCGCTGCGCACCCGGCCTCGCGCACCTACGTTCGGGGTGTACGCGCACGGACAGTTCGCGCACTGGCAGCCCGAGTGGGCTCGCTACATCCACTGACCGGCATCAGACAAGGGCCGCCCGGTGATCCTGGGCGGCCCTTGTGCTGGTCCTGGACTTACGGAGTGACGCTGTACGGCACGGTGTAGGTGCCGCCCATGGTGCCCTTGGCGAACATCTGTGTGAAGGGTGTGGCCGACAGCTGGTGGGTGCCGGCCGTGAAGAAGGCGCCGTCACACGCGAGGTAATCGCCCTTCTTGCCGTTGCCGCCCTTGGTATCGCCGCAGTACGCGAACGGCGCCTCGTTCTCGACGTACTGCCGGTTGCCGGTGCGGATGAAGCGCACGCTGCGCACGTTGCCGCTGGTGTTCGCGCGGAAGTTCAGGCGCTTGGGCAGCGCCGAGAGTTGCAGCCGCGCTCCGGGCTGGATCGGGTCGTAGCCCGGCACCGGCTGGTTGGTGTCGGCGTTGATCAGCGTGATGCTGGTCACCGCGAAGGCCGGGGCCGGCGTGGGCGCCTGCGCGACATTCACCACGGAGTAGGTCACCGACAGGCCCAGTCCGGCCTGCCCCGAGGCGTTCGCACCGGTGTACGGCGTGGCGATCACCGTGTGCTGGCCAGGGCGCAGCGCCTCGGCGCAGTCGCTGCCGTCGCACAGCGAGAACGGGGCGATGTTCTCGCTGTGGTAGTTCAGGTTGCTGTCCAGGCCAAAGCGCACGCTCTGCACCGTGCCGACCGGGTTGGCGCGGATGCTCAGCGACTTCGGCAGGGCCGCGAGGTTGAGGGTCGCGCCCGGCTGGATGGGGTTGAAGCCGGGCACCGGCTGCCCGGTGGCCGCGTTGATCAGGGTCAGGCTGCCCACGCTGACGGGCGACGTGGGGTTCACGACGATGCTCTGGCTCTTGACGGTCTGCGCGTGCACGGCGGCCGGAACGGTGGCGACCAGGGCGCTCAGGATCAGCGCGGCGCGGAGGGATCGGGATGTGGTCATGGCAGTCCTCGTATGGTTCTGGGTGGTGACGTTCGCGGTGGCCCGGGGGCGTCCGGTGGGGACGGCGGCCGACTGACTCCTACGGTGTAGCCGCCGAAGATGATGCCGGGCTGATTTTGCACCACATGTTCCCTTAGGTTCACCGGCCGTCGCCCTCGGCCCGCAGCTGTCTCAACGTTTCCTCCGGAGTTGCCACGGTCACGTGAACGTTCAGCTGGGCCTCCGCGTCCGGCACGCTGTTCGGCGCGGCCGGACACGCGCGGAGTGCCGGTGGGCGCTGCTCTAGACTGCGGCATGAACCGCGACCAGGCGTACGCCCTAATGCTGGAACACACTCCCTCCGCCTCGTTGCAACGGCACATGCTGAATGTCGAGACCGCCATGCGCTGGTATGCCCGGCACTGGGGCGAGGACGAGTACACCTACGCCGTGACCGGCCTGCTGCACGACTTCGACTACGAACTCCACCCGCAGGAGCACCCCACGTGGGGCGTGACCTACCTGCGCGAGCACACCGACACGCCGCCCGACGTGCTCGACGCGATCATGGGCCACGCTGCCTACACCGGCACCCCGCGCGACACGCGGCTGGCAAGGACGCTCTTCGCGGTGGACGAACTCACCGGCCTGATCCAGGCGGCCGCCCTGATCCGGCCCGACCGGGACGTACGCGGCGTGGAACTCGGCAGCCTCAAAAAACGGTTCAAGAACCGCGCCTTCGCGGCCGGCGTGAACCGTGACGAGGTCATCCAGGGCGCGCAGGAACTCGGCGTGGACCTCGACACGCACCTGCACAATGTCCTAAGAGCGATGCAGGAGGCGGCCGGAGCGGGTGCCCCCCAGCCGGTTTCCTAAGGGCGTCCGGAGGTCAGCTGAAGGGGGCTACAGACTTCCCTCAGGGAGCTCGGCCGTACGCCCGGCACACTGCGGGTCACGTCACATTCCCCACAGGAGCTTGCCATGACCCAGACCCGCACCACGACCGCCGCCCTGCTGACCTTCGCCCTCCTCGCCGCTCCCACAGCGCTGGCCACTGCCCCCACCCCAGGCGCTGTGCAGGTGCAGTCCGACGCCACACCGGGCCAGCCGGACGGCGCGGCCGAACAGACCGGCGCCGCCGTTGATCAGGCGGCCGCTGCGACCGGCGAGGCCGTCGACAATGCGGCCCAGGCCACCGGTGAGGCCATCGACAATGCGGCTCAGGCCACGGGGGAGGCTGTGGACGCTGCCGGCGACGCCGTGACCGACGCGGCCGCCGCGACCGGCGAGGCCGTGGACAACGCTGCGCAGGCCACCGGCGAGGCCATCCAGAACACCGGCGCAGCGATCAACAACGCCGCCGATCCCAACGGCGACGGCGTGGTCGATACCAACAACGACGGCGTGGCCGACACCCGCCAGTTCCCGTGGGGGCTGCTGGGCCTGCTGGGGCTCTTCGGTCTGCTGGGCCGGACCCGGCCCGCCACGACCACCACGACGGTCGGCACGGCCAGCCGTCACTGAACGTCGGTCGGGTCACCGCGTGTCGCGTGGGGTGACCAGACCGACCCTTGTAGACGACCGCCCCTCTGGCACGTGGGCGGAGGGGCGGTCGTCTGAGGGGCTGGGCTGATGGACACCCCAGGTCACCGTCGGGAGCCGGCCCCGGGGAGTCAGTGCTGGTCGCGGCGGGGGGGGAAGCGCACGAAGGTCATCCAGAAGTTCTCGAAGGCGCGCATGGCCCCCAGGAAGTTCTCGAAGCCGACCGGCTTGACCACGTACCCGCTGGCGTGGCGTTCGTAGGAGCTGCGCACGTCCTCGTCGGACTGGCTGGTGGTGAGCATCACGACCGGAATGCTGCCCAGCGAGCGGTCGGCCTTGATCTCCTGCAACACCTCCAGGCCGTTCTTACGCGGCATGTTGATGTCCATCAGGATGACGTCCGGGCGCGGCGCACCGGCGTGTTCGCCCTCGCGCCGCAGGAAGCGCAGGGCCTCGACGCCGTCCCGGGCCACATGCAGGCGGTTGGGGACGCTGGCCTCCTCAAAGGCTTCCAGGGTCAGCAGTACGTCGGGCTCGTTGTCCTCGACCAGCAGAATTTCGATGTGTGGGGGAGTGGGTTCAGTCATGTTCGGGCGCGGCGGGCAGCGTGAAGTGGAAGGTGCTGCCCTGTCCGGGCGAGGACTCCAGCCACAGGTGGCCGCCGTGTTGCTCCACGATTCTACGGCAGATGGCGAGCCCCATTCCGTTCCCGGCGTAGGTCTCTCGGGGGTGAAGCCGCCGGAAGATCTCGAATACCCCCTCGGCCGCGTCCTGGTCGATCCCGATGCCGTTGTCGGCCACTTGCACGTGGACCCAGTTCCCTTCCCGCACGGACTCGACCCGCACCTGCGGCGCGCGCTCCGGCGGCACGAACTTCAGGGCGTTACCGATCAGGTTCGTGAGCAGCTGGGTGACCAGGGTGCCCTGACCCAGCACCGTGTGCGGCGTGTCCCACGTCAGGGTGCCGCCGGTCTGCTGGAGGGTGCCCTGCACGTCCTGCGCGCCTGCCGCCAGCACGTCGGCCAGCACCACCGGACGCTGCGGGCTCTCGTCGCGGCCCACGCGGGCGAAGGCGAGCAGGTCCTGGATCAGGCCGCGCATGCGGTCCGCCGCCGACTCCATGACGCCCAGGTACGTGGTGGCGCGCGCGTCCAGCTGCCCCCCGGCGCGGTGTGCGAGCAGCTGCGTGTAGGTGCCGATGGTCCTCAGCGGCTCCTGCAGGTCGTGGCTGGCGACCGCCGCGAACTGTTCCAGGTCGTGGTTGCTGCGCTGCAATTCCAGCATCGCGGCCTGCAGCTGCTCCTGCGTGCGGGTGCGCTCGGTGATGTCCTGCATTATGACGACCGCGCCGGTGATCTCGCCCTGATCGCCGTGGGTGGGCGTGACCACGTAAGACACCGGCACCGCACGGCCCTGCGCGTGCCAGAACACGTCCGCCTCCACGCGCCGCACCTCGCCGTCCTCCAGCGTCCGGTGAATGGGGCAGTCGTGGAGCGGGAACGGCGAACCGTCCGCGTGGTGGTGGTGGATCAGGGCGTGCTGCTCCGAGCCGATCATGCCCTCCACGCTGTGGCCCACTATCCGGGCTGCGCTGGGGTTGGCGAAAGTCGTGACGCCCTGCCGGTCCAGCCCGAACACGCCCTCGCCCGCCGCCGTGAGCAGCAGCGTGGAAAAGCGCGTGACCTCGGCCAGCCGCTGCGTGCGTTCCTGCACCTGCGCTTCGAGGGCCGCGGCGTCCGCCGTGTGCGGCGTCCCCGTGCCCGGTTCCGGCGGCACCTCGCTGTACGCCCCGATCCACTCCTCGACGGTGCCGTCCTCGCCGCGCACCGGCGCGGCCCGCACCTGCATGGACACGAACGCGCCGTCCGCGCGCCGCAGGCGGTGGGTGGTCGCGTACACCGTCTGCGCGTCGCGGGCGGTCCGCCACGCCTCCAGGGTGTGTCGGCGGTCGTCGGGATGCACCGCCGACAGACAGCCTCGGCCCTCGTACTCCAACGGGGTCTGCCCGGTGAACGCTTCCCAGTCCGGCTGGGGTGCCAGGACGGAGCCGTCCTCGCGGGCCGTCCACACGACCTGCGACGTCGCCTCGACCAGCGAGCGGTACTGGCGCTCGCTGCGCCGCACCTCGGCGTCGGCGCGCTGCCGCTCCGTCACGTCCTCGAACATCACCGTGACCTGCCGCACCTGCGCGCTGCCCGGCACCCGCCGCGGCACGGCGGTCACGTGCAGCCAGCGCCACGTGCCGGACGGCGGGTGGAAGATGCCCATGGGCACCTGGCGCTGCACCTGCCCCGTGCGGATCGCCTGGATGGCCGCGCGCTCCTCGGCGGGGAACGGCTCCCCGTTCGGCCGGATGGCCCGCCAGCGGACGTCCGCCGCGTCCCGCCCGGTCAGCTGTTCCTCGCTCAGGCCCAGGATCTCCTGCGCCCGCTCGTTCGCGTGCAGAACGGCGCTGTCTGGCCCATGCACCGTGACGCCCAGCCCCAGCGTGTCCAGCAGGTGCAGCGCCGTCTCCATGGGATCGCGGCCCACCTGGAGGTGCAGCAGCGCGCCGCCCGGTCCAGCCGGCGCGACCGTGACCTGCCCAGGCGCGATCACGTCGCGCAGCTTCACGCTCACGCGGCCCGTCTCGCCCTGCCACGCCTCCGCCACCGCGAGCAGCACGTCGGGCAGCGCCGCATCGTCGAAGAGCCGCCGCCAGTCGTCCGCCTCACCCAGCTGCCGCAGCCGGCTGCGCGCGGCCGGGTTCATGGCCGCCGGACCTTCCTCCCGGACGAGCACCACCGGATTCGGGATGGCCTGGATCAGCGCGCCGAACTCCGGGCTGGCCGCACTCAGGCCCACGGTCGCCGGTCAGCCGCGCAGGGCGTAGCCGACGCCGCGCACGGTGCGCAGCAGGCCGTAGCCGTCCAGGTCACGCAGCTTGGCGCGCAGGTTGGCCATATGCACGTCCACCACGTTGCTGCCGTCGGGCAGCCGGCCCTGCCAGATCTCCTGGCCGATCTCCTGGCGCGAGTACACCCGGCCCGGCTGGCGGATCAGCAGCGCCAGGATGTCAAATTCCTTGGGCGACAGGCGCAGTTCCTCGGCCTTGTACGTCACCAGGCGCTTTTGCGGATCGAGCGTCAGGTCGCCCATGGTCAGGCTCTCGGTGGTGCGCTGGCGCAGCTGCACCTTCACGCGGGCCAGCAGCTCGTCCGGGTGGAAGGGCTTGATCAGGTAGTCGTCGGCGCCCAGGCCCAGCAGGCGCACCTTTTCCTCGACCGTGTCGCGCGCGGTCAGGACGATGATCGGCACGGCGCTGTTCTTGCGCAGGCGCTGCACCACGTCCCCGCCGTCGAAGTCCGGCAGGCCGAGGTCCAGCAGGATCAGCGTCGGGTGCTCCTCGCGGGCCTTGATCAGGCCGTTCATGGCGCTGTCCGCATGCTCGACGTCGTAGCCAGCATCCGTCAGGTCCATGCGCAGGACGTTGGCGATGTCCTGATCGTCTTCGATGACAAGAATCCGTTGTGTGGTCACGTGATCCATCATAAGCCTTCATGAACGTGCCAGATGGAACCAATCGTCCCGTGCCCGCGGCCTTCAGGTCAGGAACAGCCGGTACGCGGGGTTGGACGTCATGTCCGTCGCCGGGTACCCCAGACCGCCCAGAAAGGCCGCAAACTCTGGCGCGTCCCCCGGCGGCACCTGCACGCCCGCCAGCACCCGCCCGTGCGCGCTGCCGTGGTTGCGGTAGTGGAACAGGCTGATGTTCCAGCGGCCATGTAGATGCGTCAGGAACTCCAGCAGCGCGCCGGGCCGCTCCGGGAACGTGAACGAGTACACCCGCTCGTCGGTCGCCTCCGGCGCGCGGCCCCCCACCATGTGCCGCACGTGCACCTTGGCCAGCTCGTCTTCGGTCAGGTCCGTCACAGCGTAGCCGCGCGCCGCGAGTTCCGCGACGAGTTCGGCCCGCTGGCCCGACCGGGCGAGCTGCACGCCCACGAAGATCTGCGCGTCGGTGCGCGGCGCGTAGCGGTAATTGAACTCCGTCACCGCCCGCGCCCCGATCACCTCAATGAACTCCCGGAACGCGCCCGGCCGCTCGGGGATCGTCACCGCCAGGATCGCCTCGCGCTGCTCGCCCACCTCCGCGCGCTCGGCCACGTGCCGCAGGCGGTCGAAGTTCACGTTCGCGCCGCACGTCAGGGCCACCAGCGTCTCGCCCACCATCCCGCGCTCGGCTGCGTACTTCTTCAGGCCCGCGACCGCCAGCGCCCCGGCCGGCTCCATCACCGCGCGGGTGTCGTCGAACACGTCCTTGATCGCGGCGCACACCTCGTCGGTGTTCACGCGCACCCAGTCGTCCACGTACCGCCGCGTCAGGTCGAAGGTGTACGCGCCCACCTGCTTGACCGCCACGCCGTCTACGAAGATGCCCACCGTGTCCAGCCGCACCCGCTCGCCGGCCTGGAGGGATTGGTACATGGCGTCGGAGTCGTCCGGCTCCACGCCCACCACCCGGATGTCCGGCCGCAGCGCCTTGATGACGCCCGCCACCCCCGCAATCAGCCCCCCGCCGCCCACCGGCACGAACAGCGTGTAGTCTCCGCCCTCGGCCTCGACCTGCCGCAGCACCTCCAGCGCCACGGTGCCCTGTCCCGCCAGCACCAGCGGATCGTCGTACGGGTGCACGAAGGTTAGGCCCCGGTCCTTCTGGAGGGCGAACGCGTGCGCCTCGGCGTCACTGAAACTGTCGCCGAACAGCACCACCTCGGCGCCCCGGCGCCGGCACGCGCCCACCTTGATCTCGGGCGTCGTGGACGGCATCACGATCACCGCCCGCACGCCGAGCTGCTGCGCCGCGAAGGCCACGCCCTGCGCGTGGTTCCCCGCCGACGCGCAGATCACGCCCCGCGCCCGCTCCTCGGCCGTGAGCTGCGCCATCTTGTTGTACGCCCCGCGCAACTTGAACGAGAAGATCGGCTGCAGATCCTCGCGCTTGAGGAGCACCCGGTTTCCCGTGCGCGCGCTCAGCAGCGGCGTCTCGCTCACCGGCGTCTCGATGGCCGCGCCGTATACCTTGCTCGTCAACGCCAGACGCAGCACGTCCATCGCGTCCAGCTCGCCCGGCTTGAACTCCTTGATTTGCAGCATGAGCCTCCTCCCTGGAAGCGAAACGAAAAACCCCCGCACGGGTGGCGGGGGCACACGGGCAGCGCGGCGGCTGTCAGGCGTTGGCCCCAGTCCGCTGAATAATTCGCGCCGCTTGCATACGGGGAGCATAGGCGTGGGGCGGGGGGAAGGGAAGGGGAAGGGGTAGACAAGGGGCGTCGTCGCGGGCGACTCCACCCCCCAGCCCCCTACCCCAGACTCGGAGAGCTGCGCAGCAGAGGGGCAGGGGAGCAGCGCTGTGCTCGGCATGTGGTCGCCACGTCTTCCGGGCTGGCCGTCACTGGAGTCTCGTCGGCGTGGGGCGTCGTCCTTGCATCATGCGTTGTCGTCGTCACCGCCCGCGCGCTTCGCGCCCATGAGCGAGTGAGCCGACGTCATCTGAGCAGGAAGAGCGAGGGGCCGCCCCCGAGCGAATGGGGCTACGTGCGATGGCTTGCGGTCAGGCGCAGGGTGGGACGCTTCGGTTTTCAGTGCTCCCTGTCGGGGAGGAGGTGTTACGTGACTATCTCACCCGACTTAATTCGTCTGGCCACCGTAATCTCCGCTCCAGGTCGGGCATTTCCATGGACAGGGGACGACGCGGCCTGGTTTCACCCACCTGATCCTCCCCCGGATTCTCAACTGTTGGTGCAGGCGCGGTTCAGTTGGGCGTCAGTTCCGGGCGGCAGGGTGGGGGTGTACGGTTGCCCACGCGGCGACCCGGAGGTTATCCATGCACAGAGCGTTGATCCTGGCTGCCCTGACCCTCGTTCCTGCCGCTGGCGTGGCGGGCGCGCAGTCGCTGAGCGTGAACATCAGCGCGAGCGTGCAGTTCCCGCCGGTCGTGCAGACGCTGTCGAACGTGGTGAGTTTCCTGTCGCAGGGCGTGCAGGTCACGTTCCTGACGACCACCGCGCAGCCGGTCGCGTCCCTGAATCCGCAGGGCGGGATCGTCGTGCGGCCCGCGTATCCCACCACCACGCGGATCACGCAGGTGCAGGTCATGACCGCCACGCCGACCGGCACCATCCGCGAGATCTACCCGCTGGCGCAGCCCGTGACGGTCTCGCGCGCCCAGCCGCTCGCCCCGCAGTCGATCGTCGTCCGTGACCGGGATGGTCGCCGCCGGACGCTGACCGAGGTGATGGGCCGGCAGGCCGCGTGGAAGAAGGCGCGCGGCCTCCAGAAGAAACCCGGTGGGATGCCGCCCGGTCAGTACAAGAAGGAGCACGGGCACAAGTAGGCCCGCGCTGGCGCGGCCGGGTTCACCACGTGTCGCCGCCGCCGGGTGGGGGCCACGCGCCCAGCATTTGCCGGAGCTGCACGACCTGGCCCAGATGCACGGCGTTGTGCAGTGCGTGGAGGACAAGTTCGTAGCCCAGCGCGTCGGTCGTGCGCACCGGGAGACTCAGGTCGCCGGTGCGCGCGACCGTCTTCATGGCGTCCAGGCCAGCCAGGAAGTCCCGGCGCAGGGTGTCCCATCCGTCCTCGGTGGCGGCGGGCCAGCCCAGCGCGGCGTGCTCGGGCGTGGCGGGCTGCTCGCCGCGGGCCAGGGCCAGCGTGTAGAGCTGCCAGAAACGCAGGTGCGCGACGATCTCCGCCACGGTGTGCGGCGCGCCGGGCACCCGCTGGCACGCCTGCGCCGCGTCCAGACCGTTCAGGACGCGGTGTGGCGGCGTGAAGGGACTGCCCTCGTCCAGCAGGCGTTCCAGGGCGGCGGGGGGCGGGCCGGTCAGGCGGCCGTGCGTCGCGTCGGTCATGCGCCACCGTACTCCCGTGCGGCGGCCGGGTCACTTCCGGAATCGTTGAGCCTCTGCCCCCACGGCCGCGCCGCCCGGTACGCTGGGAGCCTGATGACTGCCCGCCTGACCTGCCCACCCCCCGGTGCCGCCCTGTGAGCGGCGGTCTCGTGGCCCTGCTCGACGACGTGGCGGCCATCGCGCGCCTTGCGGCGGCGTCCGTGGACGACATCGGTGCGGCGGCCGGGCGGGCCAGCATGAAGGCCGTGGGGGTGGTCGTGGACGATACGGCCGTCACGCCCCGCTACGTCACCGGCTTCAGTCCGGACCGCGAACTGCCGATCATCTGGCGTATCGCGCGCGGCTCGCTGCGCAACAAGGTGGTGTTCATCCTCCCGGCGGCGTTGCTGCTCAGCCAGTTCCTGCCGTGGGCGATCACGCCGATCCTGATGCTGGGCGGCGCGTACCTGTGCTTCGAGGGCGCCGAGAAGGTCTACGAGGCGGTCTCCGGCGGCGCGCACCACGATGAGGCCCCCCAGGACGCCGCCACGCTCTCCAGCGCGCAGCACGAGGGGCAGATGGTGTCGGGCGCGATCCGCACAGACTTCATCCTGTCGGCCGAGATCATGGCCCTGTCGCTGTCGGAGGTGGCCGACGAGCCGCTGCTGTCGCGCACCCTGATCCTGGTCGTGGTTGCCGTGCTGATCACCGCTCTCGTGTACGGCGTGGTCGGCCTGATCGTGAAGATGGACGACCTGGGCCTGAAACTCGCCCGCAGCGGCACCGGCGCGGCCCGCGCGCTCGGCCGGGGCCTGGTGCGCGGCATGCCGGCCGTGCTGGCGGCCCTCTCGGTCATCGGCACCGCCGCGATGCTGTGGGTGGGCGGCCACATCCTGCTGGTCGGCCTGGAGGAATTCGGCGTGGCCGGCCCGTACCACGCGCTGCATGACGCCGCCGTGGCCGCCGGGCACGCCATTCCCGCGCTGGAGGGCGTGGTGGAGTGGCTGGTCGAGACGCTGGGCTCCGCCGTCGTGGGTCTGATCGTGGGCGGGATCATCGTCGCGCTGCTGCACCTGCGGCCGGGGCGCAAGGCGGCCCACTGAGGCCATGACGTCGTTTCCCCGGCCCCTGCTGGTGCTCGATCTCGACGAGACGCTGTGGTATGGCATGGAGGCCACGGACGACGCCGATATCCAGTTCAGCCTGCGTCCGCATCTCGGCCTCTTTCTGGATCACGTCTCGCAGGACTTCGATCTGGCCGTGTGGACGGCGGCGTCCGGTGACTGGATGCGGCGGGGCCTGAGCGTGCTCCACGCGGAGACGGGCTTTGATCTGGCCGGCCGCGCCGTGTTCCTGTGGGATAGGGAGCGCTGCTCGTGGCGTCGGGGCGAGGACGGGGAACTGCGCCAGCGCAAGCCCGCGCGCAAGTTCCGGGCCGGGTGGCTGCGCGCCCGCTATCCACGTGGCCGCATCCTCGCGGTGGACGACGTGCCGGGGAACTACGCCTGCGGGTACGGTCATCTCGTCCGCGTGACGTCGTGGACGGGAGAGGAGTCCGACATGGAACTGTGGCATCTCGCCGCGTACCTGCGCTCCATCGCGCAGACCGGGGACTTCCGCACGCTGGAGAAGCGGGGCTGGCGCTCGCGCATGCCGGAGTGACAGCGGTTAGACCTTCAGACCGCCCTACGCCAGCCCCTCCGACCCAGGCCGCGCCCGGAACTCGGCCCACGCGGCGCGCAGGCGCAGCACGGCGTCGGGCAGGCGCTCGGGGTCGAGAGTAAAGGGCAGCCGCAGGTACCGGTCGGGCAGCGGTTCGACGCCCATGCTCGCGCCGGGGAACAGGCGCACGCCGTAGGGCGCGGCGAGGTGCGTGAAGCGGCTCGCGCCGGGCGTGGGCAACTCGATCCACAGGTACTGCCCGCCGTCCGGCGTACGGAACGACCACTCGGGCAGGTGGGCGCGCAGCAGGCCGGCCAGCAGGTCGCGGGCGGCGCGCACCTGCTCGCGGCGGTCGCGGCGCAAGGTGTCCAGGTCGCTGAGCAGGTGCAGGGCGATGTGCTGTGCGGGCAGGCTGCCGCCGAAGTCCGCGAGGGTCTTGGCCTGTCCCAGCGGGCCGGCGTAGGCGTCGGGCACGCGCATCCAGCCCACACGCAGGCCCGCCCAGTACAGCTTGCTGAGTGATCCGACGTTGACGATGGGCGCTCCGGGCGCGTGGGTGCTCAGCCGGGCGGGCGGCGGCGTGTCCGTGAAGCCGAGGTCGTACAGCGTGTCGTCCTCGATGGTGGGCAGCGCCTCGTCCGCGATCACGCCGGCCACGCGCCCGCGGTCGCGGGGCGACAGGACGGTGCCGGTGGGGTTGTGGTAGGTGGGCGTCAGGAATGCCAGGCGCGGGCGGTGCGCGCGCACCACGCGGGCGAAGTCGTCGGGGTTCACGCCGCGCTCGCCCACCGGGACGCCGTGCAGTTCGGCGCCGGCGGCCCGGAACACGTCAATGGCCCCGAAGTACGTCGGCGTCTCCAGCAGGGCGTGGTCGCCGCGGCGCAGCACGGTGGCGGCGATCAGCGAGATGGCCTGCTGCGCGCCGCTGGTGACCACGACCTGCTCCGGGCGGGTCGCCAGGCCCTCGCGGGTGTACACCTCGGCCAGCACGGCGCGCAGCTCCGGCAGGCCGTGCGGGTGGTACACGCTCTCGACAAACGCGTCCTGCGCGGCCCCGCGCATCCGCACGCGCTGCGCGTTCGTCAGCAGGGGCACGGCGATGGTGAAGTCCAGCGTGTCGTCCGGCGGGCCGCCCACCGCGACGGGCGTACGCAGCGTCATGACGGGCGACCGGCGCGGCGCGGTGGGGGAGACGTGCGTGCCGCTCCCCACCCGCCGCGTGACCCAGCCGCTCTCGGCAAGGTCGTCCAGCGCGCCGACCACGGTGCTGCGGCTCACGCCCAGCAGCGCCGCCAGGGCGCGTTCGGCCGGCAGCCGCTCGCCCGGCGCGAGCTGTCCGGCGGTGATCGCTCCGCGCAGCGCCGCGGTCAGGCGGGCGTGCAGCGGGCCGGGGTGGGCGCGCCAGCCGCCCAGCAGCGCCGCCCAGCGGGGCGCATCCGGCAGCGCGGGGGTGGTCATGCGCGCAGCGTAGCAGGCCAATCCGGCCCACCTGTGCAGATGAGCAGTCCAATGGGCCGTCCATTGCCCCTGGCGGGCAGGCCAATCGCGGCGCACACTGCTGGGCATGACGACCGTGGCCCCTGTACCGCGCACCTTCTGGCGCGACACGCACCCCAGCGCCCTGCTGAGCGGCCTGATCACCATGGTGATCGGCTGGGCCGGCCCGAACGTCCTGATCTACTCGGTGGCCCAGGCCGCCCACCTCTCCAGCGCGACTGCGATGTCGTGGCTGTGGGCGCACGCCATCTTCACCGGTCTGGTGGGCATCACCCTCAGCCTGCGCACGCGCATGCCCATCCTCAGCACGTGGAGCACGCCCGGCATCGCCTTCCTGGTGACCGCGCTGCCCGGCATTCCCTTTCCGGAGGCGGTCGGGGCGTTCATCACCTCCGGCGTGCTGGTGATCCTGCTGGGCACCTTCCCGCCCCTGACCCGCGCGCTCCAGGCGATCCCCGCGCCGCTGGCCGCTGCGCTGAATGCCGCGATCCTGCTGCCCTTCGGCTTCCGGGCGTTGCAGGCCTTCGGGCAGATGCCGCTGCTGGTGGGCGCGATGATCCTGACCTTCTTCGTGCTGCGGCAACTCGCGCCGCGCTGGGCGGTCGCGGGCGTGCTGGTGGCCGGCGTGGCGGCCAGCGCCGGCCTGGGCCTGCTGAGCGGCGCGCCGGTGCCCCTGGAACTCACCCGGCCGCAGTTCGTGATGCCTGCGTTCAGCGTGCACGCCACCCTGAACCTCGCGCTGCCGCTCACGCTGCTGGCGTTCACCGGGCAGTTCGTGCCGGGCTTCGGGGTGCTCAAGGCGAACGGCTACGAGCCCGCGCCGGGGCCGGTGCTGCGGGCCTGTGGGGTCGCCAGCGTCGGCGCGGCGCTGTTCGGCTGCCACAACCTCACGCTGGGCGCGCTGCTGGCGAACATCGTCAGCGGCCCCGAGGCGCACCCCGACGCCAGCAAGCGCTACACCGCCGCCGTGTGGGCCGGCGCGTTCAATATCGTGGTCGGCCTGTTCGCCGGCACGGTGCTGCACCTGATGGGCGTGCTGCCGACCCAGGCCCTCGCCGCGCTCGCGGGGCTGGCCCTGCTGACCGCGACCGCCAGCAGCCTGGGCGCCGCGTTCCAGGGCAGCCGAGCGGGCTCGCTCGCCGTGCCGGTGATCCTGCTCGTCACCCTCAGCGGGATCACGCCGCTCGGTATCGGCTCGGCGTTCTGGGGCATCCTCGCGGGCCTCGCGGTGCACTGGGTCGAGACCCGGCCCGCGCGCACCTGAGCGGCGCCTGTCACATCACGTGCGCGGCAATGTGCTGTGCGGCACTCCGCGCGTCCATGTGTGTCGTGTCCACCGTCAGGTCGTAGGTCACGCCCACGTGCACCAGATCGGCCTGGGTGCGGGCCATGCCCGGCACCCGGTCCCCGCGCGCCCGCTCCCGCGCCTCCGCGACGGCCGGGTCACAGCGCACACCGACCCACAGCACGGCCAGGCCCACCAGGGCCCCGTGCCAGCGCGCCTGCGAGGCCGCGCCGCCCAGAAAGACGTCGTCCACGATCACGCGGGCGCCGGAGCGGGCTATCTGGGCCACGCCCGCGCTCCACGCGACGTCCAGGGCGCGGAAGACCGCGCCGGTCTTCACCTGTCCGTCCGGGCCGAACCCGATGCCGCTGCCGGCCTCCCGCAGCGACGCGGGCAGCGCCGCGACCAGGGTATCGGTGCCCAGCGTGAGCCACGGCGCGGGCAGCAGGTCTTGCAGGCCGCGCGCGATGCTGGACTTGCCGGCGCTGGAGCCGCCGTTGAGGACGATCACCTGGGTTTCCACAGGGCCACGCTAGCGCGGCCGCGTTCCGCTTGAACCTGGACTGAACCGGGCCGGGCGTAGAGTGGGGACACCGACAATCCCCGTGCCCGTC
Source organism: Deinococcus metalli (assembly GCF_014201805.1). Classification (NCBI taxonomy): domain Bacteria; kingdom Thermotogati; phylum Deinococcota; class Deinococci; order Deinococcales; family Deinococcaceae; genus Deinococcus; species Deinococcus metalli. Next base: position 119,972 of record NZ_JACHFK010000007.1, read on the forward strand.
CCCCACCCGGAGGCCCACCATGAACATCCCCCTGACCCCGCTCGATCTCGTGCGCCGCGGCGTGACCGTCTACCCGGACAAGGTGGCGGTGATCCAGCCCGGCGGGCCGCGCTACACCTACCGCGAGTGGGGCGGGCGGATCTTCCAGCTTGCGCGCGCGGTGCAGTCGGCCGGGCACGCGGGCGCGCACGTGGCCGTGCTGTCCCCCAACACGCACCAGGGCCTGCTGACCTACAGCGCCGTGCCGTGGGCGGGGGCGGTGCTCGTGCCGCTGAACACCCGCCTGACGCCCGAGGAATACGCGTTCCAGCTCCGCCACGCCGAGGTCAGGCTCCTCCTAGTGGACGAGAGCCTGCACGACCGTGTGCAGGACGTCGCGCGCGAGCAGGGCATCGAGGTGTGGGTGATGGGCGAGGGCGCGGCCGGCGCCGCCTTCGAGGAACGCCTGGGCGCACAGGACGCCTCCACGCTTCCCATCCCCATCACCGACGAGGACGCGACGATCACCATCAACTTCACGTCCGGCACGACGTCCAGCCCCAAGGGCGTGATGCTCACGCACCGCAACACCCTGCTGAACGCCATCGAGACCATCTACTACTTCAAGGCCGACCAGGACAGCGTGTACCTGCACACCCTGCCGGACTTCCACGCGAACGGCTGGGGCGGCGTGTGGAGCCCCTTCGGGGTGGGTGCCACGCACGTCACTCTGCCCGTCGTGCGGGCCGACCACGCCTATGACGCCATCGAGACCTACGGCGTCACGCACCTGTGCGCCGCGCCGACGGTGCTGGGCATGCTGACCGACCCCACGCAGGCGCGGCAGCTCACGCGCCCGGTGCGGGTCGCCACCGCCGGCAGTCCGCCGCACGCGCGCACCATCGCGGACATGAACGCCCTGGGCTTCCACGTCACGCAGGTGTACGGCCTGACCGAGGTCAGCCCGCTGGTCACGGTGGCGGAACTCTCGGCCGCGCAGGAAGCGCTGCCCACCGCCGAGCGCGCGCCGTTGATCGCCCGGCAGGGCTTCGAGATGCTCCTGGCGGGCGAGGTGGACGTGATGGACGATCACCTGAGCCCCACCCCGCACGACGGCACGACCCTGGGCGAGATCATGGTGCGCGGCAACCTGATCATGAAGGGCTACTACCGCAACCCGGACGCGACCGCCAGGGCGCTGGACGGCGGGTGGTTCCACACCGGCGACGTGGCGGTCACGCACCCCGACGGCCGCATCGAGATCCGCGACCGCAACAAGGACGTGATCATCTCCGGCGGCGAGAACATCAGCAGCGTTGAGGTCGAGGGCGTGCTGTACGCCCACCCGGCCGTGCGCGAGGCCGTGGTGGTCGCCATGCCCGACGAGAAGTGGGGCGAGGTGCCGTGTGCGTTCATCGCCCTGCACGCCGGGCAACGCGCCACGCCGGACGACCTGAGCGCCCATGTGCGGGGGCACCTCGCGGGCTTCAAAGTGCCCAAGCACTACGAGTTCCGCGACGACCTGCCCAAGACCGCCAGCGGCAAGTTCCAGAAGTTCGTGCTGCGCGGCGAGCTGTGGGCCGGCCGCGAACGCGCCGTGAACTGACCGTCAGGAAATTGACAGACATGCCGCGCCATGCTATTCTCTACGTTCTGGCCCGAAAGGGCCGTGCAGTGCAGACCACGATGTACACGAATGCACTTGAGGGAGGCGCCCACCTCCAGGATCGTTAAAAACGGGCGCGCGAGCCGCGAGGCCGGGTCATGCCCGGACCGCCGCACCCACGACAGGAGCCTCCGGGCTCCTTGTTCATTTCTCAAGCGCAGCCAAAGGGAGAAGACTCACCGACGCGCGCCCTGGCCGTTCCTACAGTGCGCGCATGCCCGACACGCCCGCGGCCCGGACTCCCCTCGACCACGCCCGCCACCTGCGCGAGGCCCTCGCCCTGGCCCACGAGGGCCAGAAGGCCGGCAGTGCCCCCGTCGGGGCTGTGCTGGTCGATGCCCACGGCCACGTGGTCGCGCGGGGCCGCAACCGCGTGGGTGAAGCGCAGAGCGCCGAGCACGTCGGCGACGCCAGCGTGGCGCACGCCGAGATGGACGTCTACTTCCAGGTGGGCAAACTCGACGCGCCGGAGACCCTGACCCTGTACACCAGCCTGGAACCGTGCCTGATGTGCGGCGGCGCCAGCGCCCTGCTCGGGATCGGGCGGATCGTGTGGGCCACCGACGACCCCTGGGGCGGTTCCGGCCGCCTGATCAAGTGGTCCGAGCACCCCGCCATGCAGGACACGGAGGTCATTCCCTGCCCCGACGCCGCCCTGGAACACGAGGGCGCCGCCCTGTTCGCCCCGGAAGCGAAAAAGGCCTTCCCGGAGGAGGGCTGGGCGCTGTGGCGCCAGCGGTATCCGCAGGAGACGGCCGAGGTAGAAGCGCGGGAATGAGCCGGGCCGCGTGCTAGACCCCCAGTGCTGCCCGCAGCGCCGTGAACGCCTCCTCCGCTGTCCGCCCGGCGGTGTCCACCACCACGCGCTCGCCCTGCCACGGCTCGAACTCCTGCGCGAACGCCTGCACGGAGGCCCACGTGGGCGGCGTCCACTCGCCCGCCCGGTTCGCCGGGTCGTCGTGCCGCACCTCCACCCGCCGGCGGTGCTCCGCCGGGTTTGAGCAGACGACCTCGATGTTGACCAGCGGCGTTCCGGCCTCCGCAGCTACGCCTGCCCACGCCCCCCGCGTGACGGCCAGCGGATTGACCACGTCCACCACCACGGCCGTCCCCAGCCGCAGGTTGTCCAGGGCCACGGCGTACGATACGGCGTAGCCCTCCACGCTGGCCTGGATGCCGAAGCGCAGCAGGGCCGCCTCCACGGTGTCCACCCGCAGGTAGGCGGCCCGCAGGTGCGGCGCGAGCTGCCGGGCCAGCGTGGACTTGCCGGTACCGGGCAGACCGGACGTGACGTAGAGCATGCCCAGAGCGTACCGCCTGCCCTCACGTCAGCAGCTCATCCCGCTCGCCGTCCCGCACCAGCACGTCGCCGTCGCGCAGCCGCCAGTGCGGGAGGCCCTGGGCGGCCAGCCCGTCGGCCAGGCGCGTGCAGTCGGCGGTCTCCGGGTGCCCCGGCGAATCGACGTGCGGCAGGAACAGCCGATCAAGGACGCCCAGGCCCGTCGTGACCAGATCGGTCGCATCGCTGACCGGATCGACCGCTGCCAGCGGACGCAGATCCGGCGACAGCACACACGGTCCTGCGCTGAAACCCGCGTACACCACGGCGTCTGCGTGCAGCAGTTCCAGAATCGCCGCGTCTGCCCCCGTCTCGGCCAGGACGCGGCGCAGCGTGAAGACGTTCCCGCCGCGCACGAACAGCAGGTCGAAGTCCGGCAACTGCTCCACCGCGCCCAGTGTCCGTAGATCGAGCACCGTGACATCCAGTCCGAGCTGTTCGAGGTCACCCACGTCCCGATCCAGCGAGTCCTGCCGGAAGGGTTGACCCTCCACGGCGTTGCGGATCAGCGCGGTCTCGCGGCCACCCCGCAGCATGTCCAGCAGCCGGTGCGTGTGGTTGCCCATCCGGAACGACGACAAATACAGGCGCATGGGCGGAGTGTAGGGGAGGGGGGCGGTGAGGGACGGTGCGTCACACGGCCGTCACGTCGGCCGCCAGCCGCTGCCGGGCCCGGTCGATCCGGCGCGCATCCTCGCTGCCGGGCGGGCTCGTCAGCGCCACGATCTTAAAATCGCTGTCGCCGGTCGAGAGCACGTCGCAGTCCACGTGGATGTCGCCCACGACCGGGTGTTCGACCGTCTTGCAGTCTTCGGTGTGCTGACCGACGGCGCCGCCCCGCCACAGGGCCGCGAAGGTCGCGTTCCCGGCGATCAGCCGCTGGAGCAGATCGGCCAGCCGGGTATCGGTGGGGTAGCGGACGCTGGCGCGGCGCAGATCGGCGACGATGGCCCGGTTGGACGCCTCCAGGCTGCTCGACTGCACCGGCCAGGCCTCCACCCGTCCCGCCTGCCCCGGCACCGGGAAACGGGCCCGCACGAGGCTGCGTTCCTCCGGTGGAACGCCCGCCGGGTCGCCCAGCAGGGCCGCCCACGTGGGGGTCCACCACACCAGCCGCCAGTCGGCGGTGAACACGGCCACGGCCACGTCGCCCAGGCGCGTGACCAGCCGCTGGACGCCCGGCGGCACGGCGTCCTCGATGACGGCCGGCGCGGGCGGCTGCAGTCCGGCCAGCTGGTACAGGTGGTCTCGCTCGGCGGCGTCCAGCCTCAGAGCACGGGCCAGCGCCGCCACTGCCCCCGCAGACGGCGTGGCCGCCCGGCCCTGCTCCAGCCGGACGAGGTAATCGACGGAAATGCCGGCCAGCTCCGCCAGTTCTTCCCGCCGCAGCCCGGCCGTGCGCCGACGCTGCGTGACCGGTAGCCCCGCCCCGGCCGGGTTGAGCCGGTCACGCCACGCCCGCAGCGTGGCCCCCAGACCGAGTTCGGAGGATGTCACGGCCGCATGGTAGCGGGTGACGCCGGAGCCCAGGGTGGTCTTTTCCGTCCTCCCGTCCGCGCGTCCCTGGCTGGCCGCTCCTGCGGGCGGAACACTGCGGCCATGACCGGACTCCAGTTCTCCATGCATCACTTCGGCCTCTCCGTGCCCGACCTCGACGCGACCATCGCGTGGTACACCGCGACACTCGACTTTGAACTGGAGGCCGCCTACGACGTCGCGGTCCTGCCGGCGCGGGCCGCCTTCCTGCGCCACGGGGCCGTCCGGGTGGAACTCTTCGAGGTCAGCGGGGCTGTGCCCGCCCCGGAGAACGCCCAGGATCTGCGGGTGCACGGGCTCCGGCACGTGGCACTGGCGGTGGACGACATCGTTGCGACCCGCGACCTGCTGCGGACGCGGGGGGTGGAGTTCGTCTCGGAACCCGCGACCGTGCCCGGCTCCGGCGGCGACCGGTACGCGTTCTTCCGGGACAACAACGGCATCCTGATCGAGCTGTTCGAGATGTACCGGGCCTGACGTCCTGACGGCGGGGTCCAGTTCCCCCGGCTCATCGCCAGCCCAGCGCCGGTGCCACATCCTTCAGGATGGACTCGATGACGTGGGCGTTGTACTCCACGCCGAGCTGGTTCGGCACCGTCAGCAGCAGGGTATCGGCCTCGGCGATCGCGGTGTCGCCGCGCAGCTCCTCGATCAGCGTGTCGGGCTCGGCGGCGTAACTGCGCCCGAACACGGCCCGCGCACTGTCGATCCGCCCGAACTGGTCGCGGTCCTGCCCCTGTCCGCCGAAGTACATGCGGTCGCGGTCATCGGTCAGGGCAAAGATGCTGCGGCTGACCGACACGCGCGGCGTCCGGGTGTGTCCGGCCTCGGCCCACGCGGCGCGGTAGGCCCGGATCTGCTCGGCCTGCTGCTCGTGAAAGGGCCGGCCGCTCTCGTCGAAGACCAGGGTGGAGCTCTGCAGGTTCATGCCCCGCTGCGCGGCCCAGACCGCTGTGGCGGTGGTCGCCGCACCCCACCAGATCCGTTCGCGCAATCCCTCGGAATACGGTTCCAGGCGCAGCAGTCCCGGCGGGTTCGGGAACATCGGGCGCGGGTGGGGCTGGGCGAAGCCGCGACCCTCCAGCAGGTCCAGAAACACGTCGGCGTGGTGCCGGGCCATGTCGGCCTCGCTCTGGCCCTCGGCGGGCGCAAAGCCGAAGTGCCGCCAGCCGTCGATCACCTGTTCCGGTGAGCCCCGGCTGATGCCCAGTTGCAGACGACCGCCCGAGATCAGGTCGGCCGATCCCGCGTCCTCGGCCATGTAGAAGGGGTTCTCGTAGCGCATGTCGATGACGCCCGTGCCGATCTCGATGCGGCTGGTCTTGGCCCCCACGGCCGCCAGAAGCGGAAAGGGCGAGGACAGTTGCCGCGCGAAGTGGTGGACGCGGAAATACGCGCCGTCTGCGCCCAGTTCCTCGGCGGCGACGGCCAGATCGATCGATTGCAGCAGCACGTCGCGGGCCGAGCGTGTGCCCGACTGCGGCGAGGGCGTCCAGTGCCCGAACGAGAGGAAGCCGATGTTCTTCATGGGAAAAGGATAGCTCTTATAGTTTAGAAAGTAAATCGGTTTGGGGAATAAATCTTGCCACCGGTGCGCCCCCTCGTCAATCGGCAGATGTGCCTCGGCCACCAGGCGCCTACCCTGAAGGCATGGGACGCAAGCCACGCACCCACCTGATTGACCGGAGCGAGTTCTACGAGATCACCGGGCGGCTCCAGCACTACGCCTGCTTCCACTGCCGCAAGGCCTTCAAGCAGCGTCTGCATGACCGGGGGGAAGAGGTTCCGTGCCCTCAATGCCGCCAGCCCATGACCAACATGGGGACGGACTTCAAGGCGCCGCCGCACCGGGATCAGGAACAATGGTTGAAGGCCGAACGCCTTGCCCGCGCTGGCATCCGCTTCTTCCCCACTTGGCAGGAAGGCACGCCCGGCGACCGTCCGGCCACCCTTGCGGAGGTGCCCGCGTTCCTGCGGCGCACCTTCCCGCCCAGCGCAGGACAGACGTATCTGGAACGTGAGCCCAGCACGACTTCATCGGCTCCACGAGAAGGCAGGCTGGAGCAGCAGGGCCACTTCCCACGTCAGGCCTACCGTCTGCTGGGCCGACCGCTCGAAACGGGCTCGGCCGTCGAACTTTTCGAACGCGGTCATTGGCAGCCCATCACATTTATCGGCAGGGGCAGCGGCAACGCCCCTATCCCCCAGCCCTTCGCTTACCCACGAGTCGATGACAGGACATACTTCAACCGGCGGCCACTCTTCCTCACAGGGAAACACCGCCTGCGCTGGCCTGAATAGAAAGAGGCCGGAGCATCACGCCCCGGCCTCCTCTCTGACCATCACCTATCGACGGTCAACCTTCTACGTTCTTCAGAAGTCCATCCCGCCCATGTCGCCGCCGCCCATGCCGCCGCCCGCCGCAGCCGGGGCCGCCTTCTCGGGCTTGTCGGACACGATGGCTTCGGTGGTCAGGATCAGTGCGCCGATGGAAGCGGCGTTCTGGAGGGCCGTGCGGGTGACCTTCGCGGGGTCCACGATGCCGGCGGCGATCATGTCGTCCACGTACTCGCTGGTGGCGGCGTTGAAGCCGTAGCGGGGCTTGTCGCTGTTCACGACGGCGTTGACGATGACGCTGCCTTCCTCGCCGGCGTTGACGGCGATCTGGCGGGCGGGTTCTTCCAGCGCGCGGATCAGGATGCGCGCACCGGTGGCTTCGTCACCGCTGAGGCTCTCGGCGGCCTTGCGGACGGCCGGGATGATGCGCAGCAGGGTGGTGCCGCCGCCGGAGACGATGCCTTCCTCGACCGCCGAGCGGGCGGTGGACAGGGCGTCCTCGTAGCGGTGCTTCTTTTCCTTCAGCTCGGTTTCGGTGGCGGCGCCCACGCGGATCACGGCCACACCGCCGGCCAGCTTGGCGAGGCGCTCCTGGAGCTTTTCCTTGGCGTAGTCGCTGTCGGTGGTGTCCAGTTCGCCCTTGATGGCGTTGACGCGGGCGTCGATGGCGCTCTGCTCGCCCTTGCCGTCCACGATGGTGGTCTCGTCCTTGGTGATGCGGATGCGCGCGGCGCGGCCCAGCATGTCCAGGGTGGTGTTCTCGAGCTTGTGGCCGAGGTCCTCGGACACGACTTCCCCACCGGTCACGGCGGCGATGTCGCGCAGCATTTCCTTGCGGCGGTCGCCGAAGCCCGGGGCCTTCACGGCGGCAATGTTCAGCGTGCCGCGCAGCTTGTTCACGACCAGGGTGGCCAGCGCTTCGCCTTCCACGTCCTCGGCGATGATCAGCAGCGGGCGGCCGGTCTGCGCGGCTTTTTCCAGCACGGGCAGCAGGTCTTTCAGGTTGCTGATCTTCTTCTCGTTGATCAGGATGTAGGCGTCTTCGAGAACGGCTTCCATCTTCTCGGGGTTGGTCACGAAGTAGGGGTTGATGAAGCCCTTGTCGAACTGCATGCCCTCGACGACGTCCACTTCGGTGTCAAAGCCCTTCGATTCCTCGATGGTGATGACGCCTTCCTTGCCGACCTTGTCCATCGCGGAGGCGATTTCCTCGCCGACCTGGTCGTCGTTGGCGCTGATGCCGGCGACCTTCTTGATCGCGTCGGAGTCCTCGACCGGCACGGCCAGCTTCTTGATTTCCTCGATGGCGGCGGCCACGGCCTTGTCGATGCCGCGCTTCAGGGCCAGCGGGTTGGCGCCGGCGGCCACGTTGCGCAGGCCTTCTTTCACGATGGCCTGACCCAGCACGGTGGCGGTGGTGGTGCCGTCACCCGTGATGTCGTTGGTCTTGCTGGCCACTTCCTTCAGGAGCTGCGCGCCGATGTTCTCGAGCTTGTCCTCCAGCTCCACTTCCTTGGCGACGGTGACGCCGTCCTTGGTGATGGTGGGGCTGCCGAACTTCTTCTCGATCACGACGTTACGGCCGCGAGGCCCGAGGGTGACCTTGACGGCGTTGGCGACGGCGTTCACGCCACGTTCGAGGCTGCGGCGGGCATTTTCATCGAATACGAGTTGTTTCGCCATGATGGGTGCTCCTTGGAATTGAGGTGAGGAAAAAACGTGTCCGGCGCGGCCCGGTTACTCGACGATGGCGAGGATGTCGCGTTCGGCGAGGATGGAGTAGTTCTTGCCTTCCAGGGACACTTCCGTGCCGCCGTACTTGGCGAAGTACACGGTGTCGCCCTGCTTGACGTCGAGCGCCACGCGGGTGCCGTTGTCGAGCAGCTTGCCGTTGCCGACCGCGACGACCTTGCCGCGCTGGCTCTTCTCCTTGGCGGTGTCGGGGACGTACAGGCCGCCGGCGGTCTTCTGCTCGGCTTCTTCGATGATTTCCACGAGTACACGGTCGCCCAAAGGTTTCAGCATGTGGGTTCCTCCTGAAGTGGTGTGGGATGTGGGGCCTTGAACCGCGCCGGACAGCCCGGCGGGTTTTTGCCGTTCCGCACGGGAGAATAGAGCGGATCACAGAAAACTGTCAACTCACTGAGTCTGAGAATCTGAGTGTGGTTCGCTCAAGATGCGCTGACACGGCCAATCTCTGTGCATGCCTGAAATCTCATAGCCAGAACATATATATGTTGTGCCACTATATGGACGCCGGTTCAGCTCCCACGCCCTGTCCAGTCCCCGGAGGTACGCCCATGGTCGCCCGCCCTGCCATCCTCAGCCGCAACGCCTTCGAGGACGCCTTCGAGGCCCTCCGGGGCGCTCCCCTCACGCTGGCTGTCCTCGACCTCGACCACTTCAAGACGCTCAACGACACGCTGGGCCACGCCGAGGGTGACCGCGTGCTGCGCGGCGTCGAGCGCCTGCTGTCGGGCAGCCTGCCCAGCGGCAGCGTTATCGGCCGGATCGGCGGCGACGAGTACGCCAGCCTCCTGCCGGAAACGGCCGCCGAGACCGCCCTGATCCTGTTCGACGAGGTCATCAAGCACTTTCACATCCACCGCGACCCGCAGTGGCCCAGGAGCCTGGGCCTCAGCGTGGGGCTGGCCGCCCGGCCCGCGCACGCCACCACGTACGGCGACCTGTACCGCGCCGCCGACGAGGCCCTCCTGCGCGCCAAGCGTGAGGGCCGCGCCCGCGCGTGCATCTACGTGGAGAGCAAGATGGTGCTGAAGAGCAACTACTACTCCAAGAGCCAGCTCGACCGCCTCGCCAAGCTGAGCAGCGCCCTGGGCCGCACCGAGGCGTCCCTGCTGCGTGAGGCGCTGGACGACCTGATCGAGAAGAACCGCGGAGCGCTGTGAGCGGAGCGGGCACGGTGAACCTCTCGGCGGGTCTGGAGCGCACCGGCCGGGCCTGCGTGTGCGTGCTGTACGCCGGACGCGTGCTCCTGACCGGGACGTCCGGCGGGCGCTGGACACTGCCGGGCGGCGGCATCGAGCCCGGCGAGTCGCCAGCGGGAGCGGCGGCGCGCGAGGCGTGGGAGGAAGCCGGCGCGCACGTCACGGTGGACGGCGAGCCCTTCGAGGTCACGTCGCCGCACAACGGCGTGACCAGCGTGATCTTCCTGGCCCGGCTGCGCCGTCAGGAACCCAGCCCCGAAGGCCGCGAGCACGTCTGGGTCGATCCCACCACGGCGCCGTGGTGCGACGACTATCAGCTCGCCCCGGCGCTGGAGACCATGCACAAGCGGGGCTGGCTGTGACGATGCTGCCGGTGCAAATGGACGGCTGGCACGTGGCCCTCTCCGAAGCGTGGGACGCCTACACGCACGGCTCGCTGCCCATCGGCGCGTGCGTGGTGGACGCCCACGGCCACGTGATCGCGCGGGGCCGCAACCGCCTGGGCGATCCGCGCGGCGCGGAGGGCGGCGTGATCGGCGGCCACGACCTCGCGCACGCGGAGATCAACGCACTGCTGGATCTGCGGAGCACGCCCCGCCCGGACTGTCACGCCTGGACGGTGCTGACGACCGTGGAGCCGTGTCCGCAGTGCGCCGGCGCAATCGCCATGAGCGGCCTGCGCGCCGTGGAGTACGCCGCTCCCGATCCTTGGGCGGGCTGCTCGCACCTCCTGACCGACGATCCGTACGTGTCGCGCAAACGTATCCGCGTGGGCCGCGCGCCGCAGGACGTGCAACACATGGCCCTGGGGCTGCTGCTCCACGCGCTGCTGGAGGAGGGACAGACGCAGGGTAACGGCTCGATCCTCGACTGCTTCCAAGAGCGGCACCCGCAGGAGATAGAGGCCGCGCAGCGTCTGCACGCCGCCGGCACCCTGAGCGTCCTGCGCCGCGGACGCGCCCCGCTCACGGACGCGCTGGCCGTCCTGGCGTGAGTGGCCTCGGGGTGGTGCTCAGCCCTCCAGCATCCGGCGGCTGTGCCGGTCGTGCCGCTCGATCAGCGCGGGCAGGTCGATACCGGTCAGGACGCCGCCGTCCACGATCACGCGCCCGCCCACCATGGTCAGGGCCACGCGCGGCGGCGCGCACAGCGTCAGGGCGCTCAGGGGATCGTGCCGCGCGCCGCTGTAGCCCAGATCGCGCAGGTCGACGGCGATCAGGTCGGCGGCATAGCCCGGCGTGAGCTGCCCGACGTCGTCGCGGTTCAGGACGGCCGCGCCGCCGCGCGTGGCGAGCCACAGGGCGTCGTGGGCGGTCAGCAGGTCGTGCGCGTGCGGGGCCTGACCGGGCACGCCGCGCACCCGGGAACTCAGCAGGGCCTGGCGCGCCTCGGCCAGCAGGTGCGAGCCGTCGTTGCTGGCGCTGCCGTCCACGCCCAGCGCGACCTTCACGCCCGCCTCCAGCAGCGTGCGGGTGGGGGCGATGCCGCTGGCGAGGCGCATGTTGCTGCTGGGGCAGTGGGCCACGCCGCAGCCGCACTGGCCCAGGCGCGCGGCGTCGGCCGGGCTGAAGTGCACGCCGTGCGCGAACCACACGTCCGGCCCCACCCACCCCACGCTCTCGGCATAGTCCAGGGGGCGCATGCCGAACATGCTCAGGCAGAAGGCGTCCTCGTCGGCGGTCTCCGCGAGGTGCGTGTGCAGCATCACGCCCCCTTTCCCATGGGCAGACACGGCGCGGGCCAGCGCGGCCGATTCGCGCATCACGTCGCCCGTCACCGAGAACGGCGAGCACGGCGCGAGCGCGATGCGGGTCAGAGCATACCGCGCCGGGTCGTGGAAGGCGTCGATCACGCGGGCACTGTCGGCCAGGATGGCGTCCGCGCGTTCCACCGCCCGGTCCGGCGGCAGGCCGCCCTGCGACTCGCCCAGGCTCATGCTGCCCCGCGTGGCATGGAAGCGCATGCCCAGGTCGCGCGCGGCGTGGATGGTGTCGTCCAGCCGCACGCCGTTGGGGTACAGGTACAGGTGGTCGCTGGAGGTGGTGCAGCCGCTCAGCGCGAGTTCCGCGAGACCCAGCTGCGCGGAGTCGAAGGCGGCGTCCGGCGTCAGGCGCAGCCAGATCGGGTACAGCGTCCGCAGCCACTCGAACAGCCCCGAGTCCGGCGCCACGCAGCGGGTCAGGGTCTGGTACAGGTGGTGGTGCGTGTTCACCAGGCCCGGCAGCACCACGTGCCCGCTCAGGTCGCGTACGGCCGCGCCGTCCAGCAGCGCCGGGGGCACGTCGGCGTCGCGCCCGACCCACACGATCACGCCGTCCTCGACCACCACGGCCGCGTCGGGCAGCGGGGCGTCCGGGGCGGTGCGCTCGCCGCGCATGGTGATCAGCGTGTGGATGGAGCGCAGCACCGTCCGGCCAGGAAACGTCATGCCCCGAGGATAGGGGTGCCGGAAGGGCTCAGGGCCGCGGGCCAGGCGCGCCGAGCGCCGGCACGTCCGCGAGGTCGTCCGGCCGCAGGGGCACCATGGCCGTGCGGATCAGGTAGGGCCGGCCCTCGCCGGGTGCGCGGCGGTCGCGGTTCAGGCGGTCGCGCAGCGCCTCCCACAGCGCGCCGACCTCACGCGCCGCGGCGTCGTCGAGGTGGTACACGCCCGCGAAGTCCCCGCCGGGCTCCGGGTGCATGGCCCGCCACGTCGTGCCCTCGGGCAGCGCGGTCTCGCTGTGGAGTTCGCCGGTGGTGTCACGGTAGATCAGGCGGCTGGTCAGGCCGCGGTCCCGCCCGGCCCGTGCGCCGGCCCGCACCTCCAGCTCCCACAGCGGCGCGGCCTGCCGGACGATCTGCGCCTCCAGGTCCGCGAAGGGCGTCAGGGCGAAGGGCACGATGAAGGCGTCGGCCACCGCGCGGTACAGCCGCTCGGGACGCCCGGCGCGGCGGCGCGTGCCCGTCTGGAGCAGCAGGCCCGCCGCGCGCAGCTGCCGCACGCGGTACAGCAGCCGCTCGACCGACACGCCCAGCTCGCGCGCTCCTTCGGCCGCCGTGCGCTCACGGCCGATGAACGGCTCCAGGTAGCGCCGCGAGTCCGGGCGGGCCAGCAGGCTCGCCTGCGCCTCGGTGTGCACCGTCCACCACGGGCCGCTCGGGCTACCGAAAATTGTCTCAGGCATTTTCGGTAGCGTACTCCGAAGCTGGGGGCATGCTCACCGTGACCCTGCCGCGCTCCCTGGTCCCCGCGTTCTGGCGCTACCTGGGCAGCCTCGCTGCCACGGCGGTGGCGGACGCCGTGCTGTTCGTGGCGCTGCCCTTCGTGGTGCTGGGGGCGCAGGGCGGCCGGGTCGGGCTGGGCACGGTGCTGCTGGCCGGCAGCGCGCCGCGCTTCCTGGCGCCGCTGCTCGGCACGCTGGCCGACCGCTGGCCCGGCCGCAGCGTGCTGACCGTCACCGCCACGCTGCGGGCGGCGCTGCTGGCCGGTGTGGCGTGGCTCGCGCTGAGCGGCCACGCGGCCGTGCCCACGCTGGCCGCCTTCGCGTTCCTGAACGGCTGTCTGGTCACCCTCAGCTTCACGGCCGGCAGCGCCCTGGTGCCGCACCTCGTGCCGGAGGAGCAGCGGCCACAGGCGAACAGCCTCAGCAGCGCCGCCCTGATGGGCCTGCCCCTGATCGGCTACGGCGTGGGCGGCGCGCTGATCCACGGCCTCGGGAGCGCGGCCACGCTGCTCGCCGGCGTACCCGTGTACGTGCTTGCGCTGCTGCTCGCCGCGTCACTCCCGGCCCGGCCCGCCGAGCCCACCGCCGGGGCGAAGGGCTTCTGGCATGACCTGCGCGGTGGCCTGGGGGTGGTGCGGGCCCAGCCACTGCTTCAGGTCATGATCCTGCTGAGTTTCGCCATGAACCTGACATTGAATGTGGTGAACGTCCGCGCGCCGCTGTTCATGCAGCACGTCGGGGCCGGCGCGGGGGGCTACGCGCTGTTCGAGGGCCTGACCGCCGCCGGGGCGCTGGTCGGCGCGCTCGCCGTCGGGGCGCTGTCAGCCCGCGTGAAGGCCGACACGCTGATCGACGCCGGACGGCTGCTGTGCGTGCTGGCCGTGCTGGGGCTGGCTGTCCCGCAGGTGCCGGTGTGGTTCGTCGCGGCCGCCCTGCTGGGCCTGAGCCTGGGCGTGCTGGAGGTCGCCGCCGTGACGCGTGCCCAGGGCCTGGTGGCGCCCGGCACGCTGGGCCGCGTGATGGGCGTGTTCCTGGGCCTGAACGCCCTGGGCCTGAGCTCGGGCGCTGTTATCGGCAGCTGGCCGCTGGCGTCCACGCCGCTGTTCATCGTGCTGGCCGCACTGCTCGGCGCGCTTGGGCTGCTGTGGCACCGGGCGGTGCGCTCCTCGCCGCAGCCGTGACGGCTGTCCTGTTCAGGAACTCGCTCTCTTCGAGCTGTTCCAGTCCGCTCGGTTCAGAGTCCCGGGGATACCCTTCAGGACTCTGAATTCTGCTATCAGTCCAGTCGGCCCGCCGCCCACAGCAGGCTCCGCAGCGTCAGCTCGCGCGCCTGGGGCACCTCGAAGTCGGTGTCCACGTGGCCCAGCGCGCAGTACGCCACCCGGCCCTGCCCATACCTCCGCGTCCACGCGACCGGCATGACCGTGCCCGCGATCCACGGGTCGTGCTCGCCCGTGAAGGTGGTCGTGGCGAGCACCGTGTTGCTGGGGTCGGTGTGCAGGTAGTACTGCTCGGAGTGCATGGCGAAGTCGCCCACACCGCGCGTGATCGCGTGCTCGGCCGTGATCTGCACGGAGTAGTCGATGATGTTGCCGGGGTGGGCCACCCACTGCCCGCCCACCATGTACTGGTACTCCGGCGTGTTCCGGAACGAGTCGCCCGCCCCGCCGTGCCATCCGGCGAAGCCCACACCGCCGCGCACGGCGTCCAGCAGCCCCCCGACCTGTTCGGGCGTGATGGTGCTCATGGTCACGCACTGCACGATCACGTTCTGCTGCGCGAGCAGCGCGGCGTCCGTGTACACGTTCAGGTCGTCCGTGACCGTCACGTCGAAGCCGTGCTCCCGCAGCAGAGCGGCGAAGCGTTCGGTCGTGGCCTGCGGCTCGTGGCCGGTCCAGCCGCCCCAGACCATCAGGGCGCGCGGCGTATCGGTGGTCGTCATAGGTGCCTCCACAAGAGCACACCCGGCGCGGTGGGGGCGCCGGGCGTGGATCAGTCCACTCACAGCGGTGTTCCGTTACGCCCACGGGAGGACAGCACCCCCGTGGGCTCCACTCCAACCGCTGTCTGTTACGGTGACTCGCTTTGCTCGTACCAGAACACTTGAAGGGTGGTGCGTTCAAGTGTTCTGGTGACCGCTGTCAGAACTCGATGTATTCGGCCCAGTGGAAATCGGCCGGTGCGCGGCGCCCACTGATGTCCTGGCAGGTCAGCGCCAGGTAGGTGCCGGTGAAGCTCAGGCCGCCGCAGTGCTCGTCGGACAGCAGACCGGCACCGAAGGGCTCGCCGACCGCGTGCCACACCTCGCCGTCCATGCTGTAGCCGAACTGGAAGGTGGGGCCGTCGTACACGACCTCCAGGAACACGGGGCCGCCCTCGCCCACGCCGATGTCCTGGGCGAGGTGCTCGCGGTACACGCCGTTCTCGCAGGAGGTGACGTTCAGCGCGCGCCCGGCCCGCTCGTCGCGGCTCACGCGCAGGTACACCCAGTTGCGCGAGTCGTAGTACGCGCACAGGCCCGCCATCTGCTGAAAGTCCTCAGGGCTGAACGTGACCTCGGTGCGCAGCCGGGCGTGCAGGCTCTGCAGCCGGCGGCCGACCAGCGCCACGTGGTGGCGGCTCATCAGGGACTCGCGGCCGTGCAGGCGCAGGCCGCCGCCCTCCAGTAGCTCCACGCCCAGGTGCTGTGCCGGGGCGCGCAGGGTCATCCACTCGGGCCGCAGGTCCGGGCCGGCGAAGTCGTCGTAGGTCGGCACGGCGGGCCACGGGTGCGCGGGCAGCGCGGGCATCTGGACGTGCTCGGCCGGATGGTGGCCGCCCTGCGCCAGCGTGGGCCACTCACCTTCGGGCCACTCGAGCGCCTGGAGCGCGGTCTCGCGGCCCAGCGGGCATTCGCCCTGCGGTGTCAGCGGGCGGCCGCACAGGTGGGCCATCAGCCACTGGCCGTCCGGGGTGGACACCAGACTGGCGTGCCCGGACTTCTGGATCGGCAGGTTCGGCGCGTCCACGGCGGTCAGCAGCGGGTTCTGCGGATGCACTTCGTACGGCCCGTGCAGGGAACGCGAGCGGGCCAGCGTGACCGCGTGCTCCCAGCTCGTGCCGCCCTCGGCGGTCAGCAGGTAGTACCAGCCGTCCTTTCTGTAGACGTGCGGGCCTTCCGTGACCTTGATGTCCGTGCCGGTGAAGATGATCTCGCTGGGGCCGACCAGCCGCCGCTCGGCCGGGCTGTACTCCTGAAGCACGATGCCGGCGAAGGCGTTGCGGCCGGGCCGGTGGTCCCACACCATGTTCAGCAGCCACTTGCGGCCGTCCTCATCGTGAAACATGCTGGCGTCGAAGCCGCTGGAGTTCAGGGGCACCGGCTCAGACCACGGCCCCTCGATGCTGGTCGCGGTCGTCAGGTAATTGTGGCTGTCCTTGAAGGCCTCGCTGATGCCCCAGGACTTGACGTCGGTGTAGATCAGGTGGAACTGCTCGCCGTCGTGCGACAGGCACGGCGCCCAGATCCCGCCGGAATCCGCGTCTCCGCGCATGTCCAGCAGGCTCAGGCGGTCCAGCGGCCGCGCCGCCAGCCGCCAGTTCACGAGGTCGCGCGAGTGGTAGACCGCCACGCCGGGGTACCACTGGAAGGTGCTGGTCGCCAGGTAGTAGTCCGTGCCGACCCGCAGGATGCTCGGGTCCGGGTGGAATCCCCGCAGCACGGGGTTCGTGATCGTCACTCCGGTGCGGGTGGGGGGCTCAGCGGTCACACGCCCACCGTCTGGCGCGTGCGGGCCAGGAAGTCGCGGTACCAGCGCCCCGACTGCTTGAGGGTCCGCGCCTGCGTGGCGAAATCCACGTGTACGATGCCGAAACGCTTGTCGTAGCCCTCGGCCCACTCGAAGTTGTCCATCAGGGACCATGCGAAGTAGCCGCGCACCTTCGCGCCGCCGGTCAGGGCGTCCTCGATCGCTCCCAGGTGACTCTGGAAGTAGCGGGTGCGCTCGGCGTCGTGCACGCTGCCGTCGGCCTCGACCGTGTCCGGGTAGGTCGCGCCGTTTTCCGTGATGTAGATCGCGGGCGGGTCGTAGTCGCGCTGGAGCCGCAGCATCAGGTCCGTCAGGCTCTGCGGCGCGACCTCCCAGCCGAAGCCGGTGTACTCGCTGCCCTCGGGCCGCACGGCGCGCGAGTGTAAGAAGCCCTCGCCCGGCGCGTCCTCCACCACCGTGCGCGAGTACATGTTCACGCCCAGGAAGTCGGTGGGCACGCCCATCAGGTCCACGTCGCCGGGCAGCACCAGGCCCTGTGCCTGCGGGCTGGCGTCACCGATCAGCTCCACCATGTCCTGCGGGTAGCCGCGCCCGTACACGGGGTCGAGGTACCAGCGGTTCTGGAAACCGTCCTGGCGGCGGGTCGCGGCGCGGTCCTGCGGCGTGTCCGTCGCGGGGTAGCCCTCGTACAGGTTCAGGGTGATGCCCACCTGGGCGCCCGGCGCGTGTGCGCGCACTGCCTGCACCGCCAGCCCGTGCCCGACCAGCAGGTGGTGCGCGGCGGCGTAACTCTGCGCCAGGTCGGTGTGCCCCGGCGCGTGGATACCGATGCCGTAGCCCAGGAACGCAGCGCACCACGGCTCGTTGATGGTGATGAAGTGTTTCACCCGGTCGCCCAGCGCGCCCGCCACCACGGCCGCGTAGTCCCCGAAGGCGTGCGCCGTGTCGCGCGACGGCCACCCGCCCTGGTCCTGCAACGCCTGCGGCAGGTCCCAGTGGTACAGCGTGAGCCACGGCGTGATGCCGCGCGTGAGCAGGCCGTCCACCAGCCGCGAGTAGAAATCCAGGCCGGCCGGGTTGGCCGGGCCGCGCCCGCTGGGCTGCACGCGAGGCCACGACACCGAGAAGCGGTAGGCGTTCACGCCCAGCGAGTGGATCAGGTCGAGGTCCGCGTCCAGACGGTGGTAGTGGTCGCAGGCGACGTCGCCGGTGTCGCCGCCCCGCACCCGGCCGGGCGTGTGCGAGAAGGTGTCCCAGATGCTCGCGCCCCTGCCGTCCTCGGAGGGCGCGCCCTCGATCTGGTACGAGGCGGTCGCCACGCCCCACGCGAAGCGCGGCGGGAAGTGCAGGGGGTCGGGGGTGGAGGTGGGGGTGGTGGTCATGGCAGCTCCGCGAAGGGTGGGGGAGAGGACTTGAGCACGAGCCGGGTCAGGCTCAGCGGAGGCAGGAGGATGGGCGCGGCGACCGCGAGGGGACGGGGCGGCCGGTCGGCGCTCACGTCGGCGTCGGTGATGGCCTTGGCGCCGACGAGCGAGTAGCCGGGCACGCTGATCGTCAGGGGGGTGGACGTGGCGGCCGTGTTCAGGGCGAACACGGTGATGAGCTTGTCCTGCCGCGCGCCGTGCACCCACACCGCCGGGTCGTCGCTCAGCAGGTCGAGCGTCTCGCCGCGGTAGTGCGCGAGTTCGCGGAACGCGGCGTACGAGAAGCGAGGATAGCCGGCGTCGTCGAGCAGGCCGTGGTTGCCGGTCGCCATCAGCGAGAAGTAGGTGTTCAGGGCCGCGCCGCCCTCCGACAGGCGCAGCGCGGCCTCGGCGGCCCACAGTCCGCCCACGGCGTCCGACAGGTGCGTGGCGCGGTCGCTGCGGTACGACTGCGCGTACTCGGTCACGCCCTGCGCCAGCGGCCGGCCCTGCCCGAGCGGGTTGGTGGCCGGGTCGGCCCACAGGCCCTGCACGCGCGTCAGGGTGCCCTGCACTTTCTCGATGCTGGCGAAGGCCTCGGCGTCGGTGCCGTCCCCGTTGCTGGGGTACAGGTGCCATGTCACGAGGTCGAGGGCGTCGCCGCAGGTCTTGATCACGGCGTCCAGAAAGGGGCCGGGATTGCTCACGGCCGGCCCGGCGATCTTCGCGGCGGGGTCTGCGGCCAGGATCGCGGCGCGCTGGGCACGCACCACGCCGCAGTACTTCTCCGGCGTCCACGACGGATCGCTACGGTTTGTCGCGTACAGGTCGGGCTCGTTGCCGATCTCCCAGTACGCGACGGTCAGGTCCAGGCCCCGCGCCATCCGCACGAGGTCGGCGGCGTCTGCCGGCGTGTTCTTCGCGTCCGCGCCGTCGCGGTTGCCGCCGGGGCGGGAGTAGACGCGCGTCTGGATCACCAGCGGCGGGCGGCCCAGCAGCGTCCAGGTGCTCTTCAGCGTCTGGAGCGCCTCGGGCGTGCGGTTCTGCTCGTCGCCGATGTTGCCGCCGGGCCAGCGCAGCGTGGCCGGGTTCAGGGCGTTCAGGGCCGGCACGTGCTCCACGACCGGCATCCAGTTGCCCAGGTTGAAGCCGCTCACGCTGGCCGGCAGGATCGGGCGCGCCGGCCCCGGACCGGGCGTGACCGTCGCGGCGTGGGCGGCCCCGGCAAGGATCAGCAGCGCGAGCGTGCGGGTGCGGCTCACGTCAGTCCTTGACCGCGCCGCTGGTCAGGCCGGAGATAACCTGCCGGCTGGCGAGCAGGAAGATGAGCAGCAGCGGAATGACCGTCAGCACGACCATCATCAGGGTGGCGCCCCAGTCGGCGTTGATGTTCGTGGCGCCGCCCGTGATCTTGCGCAGCGACAGCGGCAGCGTCATGGTGCTGTCCTCGCTGAGTTTCATGATCAGGGCGCCCTTGAAGTTGTTCCACGACCCCACGAAGGTCACCACGCCCAGCGTCGCCAGGATCGGGCGGATCAGCGGCACGACCACCTTGGTGTAGATGCCGAACTCGGTCGCGCCGTCCAGCCGCGCGGCCTCGATCAGCGACTTGGGCAGCGCGGACATGATGTACTGCCGCATCAGGAAGATCCCGAAGGCGTTCGCCATGCCCGGCACCCACAGCGTCCTGGGCGTGCCGATCCAGTGCAGGAAGTTGTTCATGACCAGGAAGCTGGGAATGTCCATCACCAGCGGCGGGATCAGCATGGTCAGCAGGATGAAGCCGAACAGGGCGGCCTTGCCCCGGAACTCGTACATGGCGAACGCGAAGCCCGCCAGCGAGCAGAAGAACAGCGTGGTCGCCGTGGCGAGCACCGAGATGTACAGCGAGTTCCAGAACTGGCGCAGCGCCATGCCGGACGTCGCGTTCATCATCTTGTTGAAGTTCTCGACGGCCGCGCTCCCGAACCACAGGTGCGGCGGCACCGCGAAGATCTGGTCCGTGGGCAACGACGCCCACACGAACATCAGGTAGAAGGGCACCACCGACACGAAGCACGCGATGCCCACGAACACCCACAGGGCGGCGCGGCCGACTGGCAGCCGCAGCGCGCGCCGGGGCGGCCGGGGCGAGGTCGCGGAGGAATCGAGCGGGGGCGTCTTGAGCGGCTGGGTGGTCATACCAAACCTCCGTGATTCCAAGACAGACCGTGGACAGATCGGTCTGTCTTTCCATCACTCCAGTTCGGTCTTTCGCTTCTTCTCGCTCTCCTGCGGAGCTTTGCAAGTCTGCTCGGGTTCGTCTGCGACTCACCTGAAGTTGATCTCATACGTCGCGCCCTCCGTCCCGGGAGAAGAGGTAGTTGTTGACCATGCTCAGCACGAAGATGGCCAGGAACAGCAGCCAGCTCATGGCCGAGGCGTAGCCCATGTCCAGGTCGCGGAAGGCGGTGTTGAAGATGTGCATGGCGCTGGTCAGCGCCGCGCCGCCGCTGCCGCCGCCCTGACCGGTCATGATGAACGGTTCCTCGAACAGCTGCATGTTCCCGACGATGGTCAGCGTGAAGGCGTAGAACATCATCGGCCGCAGCAGCGGCAGCGTGATGTACCAGAACTTCTGCCAGCTGCTGGCGCCGTCCACCGTGGCGGCCTCGTACACGTCCTCACTGATGGCCTGCAGGCCCGAGAGGTACAGGATCACGTTCCACCCGACGTAGCGCCAGAACACCACCGCCGCGACCGAGTACGGCACGATCTGCGGCACGGCCAGCCAGCGCACCGGGCCCAGGCCGATCTGGTGCAGCAGGTAGTTCAGCAGGCCCAGGTTCTCGGAGTACAGCATGCCGAACACGATGGTGATCGCCACGGCGTTGGTGATGTATGGCAGGAACAGCACGGTGCTGACACTGCCCTGCCAGCGCCGCAGGAACTGGTGGATCACGAAGGCCAGCGGCAGCGCCACGAGGTGCTGTGGAATGCCCGACAGCAGGCCGATCCACACGGTGTGTTTCAGGGCCACCCAGAACTGGTCCGTGGGCCCCAGGGCCAGAGCGAAGTTCTCCCAGCCGACGAACCGCCAGTTGCCCAGACCGTCCAGCGGATTCCACAGGTGGAAGGCCAGGAACAGGCTGAAGCCCAGCGGGAACAGGCCGAAGATCAGGAACAGGATGAAAAAGGGGCTGGTGAACACGTAGGGCGCGAGGCGCTGCTGGAACCGGGCGTAGCTCCAACGGGGCCGGGGCGGGCTGGTGGCGAGGCGGGCACGGTCTTGCATGGATCGTCCTTTCTGTGCAACGTGCGGGCAGGGGCGAAGGTGGCCCCTGCCCGCGACGACGGCGTGCCGGTCTGCTTAGCGGGCGCGGCGCGCGATCTGCGCGCGGGCGTCCGACAGCGCCTGCTTGATGTCCTTGCCCTGTTCGAGCACGTTGGTCAGCTCGGTCTGCACGATCTGTTCGGCCACCGAGTCGTACTTGTTCACGTCGATGGGCTGGGTCTTGGCGGCGGCGTCACGCCACAGCACGCGGGCCTGCTGGCCGCCCAGGAACGGCACGGCCTCGCTGAACGCCTTGTCCTTCTGCGCAGCGAGCAGCGCGGGGAACGCGCCGTTGTCCTTGAAGGCGGTGATCTGCGAGGACTGCTCCAGCGTCATGAACTTGATGAATTCCCACGCCCACTGCTTGTTCACAGCCTTGCTGGGAATGGCGTAGAACGAGCCGCCCCACGACGCGAAGCCCTTTTCCGGCAGGTTCTGCACGCGCCACAGCCCCTTGGTGTCCGGGGCCATCCAGTTCTGCAGGGCGCCCTGCAGCCACGCGCCGCTGAACTGTGTGGCCACGGTGCCCTTCTTGAAGGCGTCGTACCACTCGTTGCTCCACTCGCCGATCTTGGCGTCCAGGCCGGCGTCGCGCACCTGCTTGCTCAGGGTGAAGGCGCGCACGAAGCGGGCGTTGTCCGGGCCGACCAGCAGGTTGTTCTTGCTGTCGAAGTAGATGCCCTCGCCGGGCTTGAGGTTGGTGCGGATGATGACGTTGTTGATGCTGGCGGCGGTGTTGATCAGGTACGCGCCGGTCTTGGCCTTGATCTTCTTGCCGCCCTCGATGAACGACTCCCAGCTGGTCTGCAGGGTCAGGGGATTCACGCCGGCCTTGTCGAGCACGTCCTTGCGGTAGAAGAAGGTGCCGGGGCCGATGTCGGTGGGCATGGCGATGAAGCGCTTGTCGGAGCTGGTGGCCTGTCCGATGGTGAAGGGCGTGAACAGCTTCTTGTATTGCCCGGCGTTGTAGGGCGCGTTGTCGAGGTTCTCGAGGCCCTGGCCTTCAGCGAACTTGCTGACGAAGCCGATCTCGATGGCCATGACGTCCGGCAGGCCCTGGCCGGTGGCAAGCGCGGTGGTCATGGCGTTGTGGTGGTCGGCGTACTCCTGCGCCTGAAGCTTGATGGTGACGTTCGGGTGCAGCTTGTTCCACGCGGGCAGGATGGCCTTGATGGCCGAGTCCAGGCTGGGGAAGGCCGCGACCGTCAGGGTGACGTTCTGGGCCTGGGCAGAGCCGAGCAGCAGGGCGGAAGCGAGGACGAGCGTCAGGGACTTCTTCATGGTGAACCTCCAGGAGAGTTTGAAAGCGCTTTCAGAGTGGGCAGTGCACATCGCGCACTTCGAGCTGAGAACCGGAGACCGGCGCTATCCGCTGGGCACGGTCATAGGCTCACCTCGCTCGGCCGGGTCAGGCGGCGGGCGCCGCCAGGGGGATGGGTGGACTCGCGGACGATCAGTTCCGGGGTGAAGACCTGCATGCTCACGCGCTCGCCGCGCAGCAGGTTCAGGGCCGCGCGCGCCGCGACCTCGCCCATGTCGTAGATCGCCTGACGCACGGTGGTCAGCGGCGGGGTCATCAGCGAGGAGGTGATCACGTCGTCGAAGCCGGTCAGCGACACGTCTTCCGGCACGCGGATGCCGCGCCGGTACAGGGTGAGCCGCGCGCCCAGCGCCATCTGGTCGTTCGCGCAGCACAGCGCCGTGAAGCTGTGACCGCTGTCCAGCAGCCGTTCGGCCGCCAGCCGCCCGCCCTCCTCGGTGTAGTCGCCGGACTCGATCAGGGCGTCCGGCACGGTCACGCCGGCCTGCTCCAGCGTGGCGATGAAGGCGTCGCGGCGCTCCACGGCGTCCTGCTGGCGCTCGGCCCCGGTGAGGTACGCGAAGCGGCGGTGCCCCAGGTGCAGCAGGTGGGTCACGATCACGCGCATGCCGCCCGCGTTGTCCATCACGATGCAGTTCTCGCTCAGTCCGCGCACGTCGCGGCCCATCGCGACCAGCGGTACGCGCTGCGCCACCCGCTCCAGGATCGCGTCGTCCAGGATGCCGCCCATCAGGATCAGGGCGTCCACGCGGCGCAGCAGCAGGATGTCCAGCGCTTCTTGCTCGCGTTCCGGGCGCCACTGGCCGCTGATCACCAGGGGGTGGTACGGCGTGTCGTTCAGCACGGCCTCGACGCCTGCCAGGGCCTCGCCGTAGAACGTGGAGTTCAGGCTGGGCGTGATCACGCCGATGCTCAGGCTGCGGCCGTTCGCCAGCGCCTGCGCCTGCGGATTGGGCCGGAAGTTCAGCCGCGCGATCACCGCTTCCACCCGCGCCCGCTTTTCCGGCGTCACGTTGGCCGTGCCGTTCAGAATGCGCGACACCGTGCTGGGCGAGACGCCAGCTTCTTGGGCCACGTGGGCCAGGGTGACGGGTTCGAGCATACGGACTCCAGGGGTACTGGGACAGGCGAAGCGAGCAGGCCGGATGCCTGCGACGTGGTGCATTTGAGATGAGCGGAGCGTAAACCCATCTGAAAGCGCTGTCAAGACCCCCGGCCGGTCCGGGGAGCGGGAGCTGCACGGGGCAGGTAGGAGAAGAGCAGTGTGCCAGCAGCCATAAAGCCGCTGAAATTGGGTATCCGAAACGTTCACAATCCGACTGGGGACGACTGCGCCTTCGTACGAAGAAAAAACTTATTCGGTAACGTTTCCCCTGTCAGGCCCGTTGACGCTGAGGCGTCCTCGGATACTCAACTACCCGAACGTCATGGCCATTTTCCTGCCGTCTTGACGTAGGGCCGGGCTGGGCATTACTCTCCTGTTCGTTAATCCCTCTTACTTAACTCCCCGAGGCTACGATGACGTCAACCCTCCCTGCCGGTGACCAGGGGTTCCTGAAACATCTCAACCGCGCTGCCATGCTCGACGCGCTGCGCCGTGAGGGCGGCCTGAGCCGCGCGGAACTCGCGGCGCGCACCGGCCGCACCAAGGTCACGGTCGGCAGTGTCGTGCAGGACCTGCTGGCAGAGGGCTGGGTGCACGAGGGGGACCTCCAGCAGGGCACGGTCGGCCGGCCAGGGCGGCAACTGCACCTCGACGGGCGCCACCACGTTCTCTTTGGCGCAGAGGTCGGGGTGCTCGGCACCCGCGCCGTCGCGTGTACGCTCACCGGTCAGGTGCTCGCCCGCGCGGCCACCACCACGCCCACCGGCGACCCGGACAGCGCCGCCGCCGATCTCGCCCGCCTGGTCCGGACGCTCGCCGAGCACCCCGACGTGCACGGCCGCGAGGTGCTCGGTCTGGGCGTGGCGGTGCCCGGCCCGGTCGCGCCGGACGGCGCATCGCTGCTGTACGCCCCGAATCTCGGCTGGCCGCAGCTGGCGTTCCTGGACACGCTCGCCCCGCACCTGCACGCGGCGGGCCTCACGTCGCTGGGCCGCGTGCGCGTGCTCGACAACGAGGCGAACGCCGCGGCCTTCGGTGAGGCATACCTGCCGCCGGGCCCGTCGCCCGCCGAACCGCCGGGCCTGCTCGCGTACCTGAGCCTCGGCACGGGCGTCGGCGCGGGCCTGGTCGAGGGTGGGCGGCGCGTGCTGCGCGGCGCGCACGGCCTGGCGGGCGAACTCGGGCACACGGTCATCCAGCCGGGCGGCCTGTACTGCCACTGCGGCAACCGGGGCTGTGTGGAAACGCTGCTGGGCGGCTGGGCGATCCGCGCGTCCCTGGGCCTGAACGCCCTGGAACCCCTGGAGGCCGCGCTGCTGCCGCGCCGGCGCGAGGCGGCAGTGCAGGTCACGCTGGGCCGCGCCGGCGAGGCCCTGGGCCTGCTGCTCGTGAATCTCCACCACACCCTCAACCCCAGCGACATCGTGATCGGCGGGGCGCTGGCCCGCCTGGGAGGCCCTCTCATGGACACCGCACTGGACTTCTTCACCGCCCACCTCGCCCGCCGCCGCGGCCAGAGCCCGCCCGTGCGCGTGGACGTCCGCCCGGACAGCCTGTACCTGCCGGCCCGCGGAGCCGCTGCGCAGGTGCTGGGGCGCGCCATCGCCGCTCCGGGGCTGGCCCCGTGACCGCCGGGCCGGACCGGGTGGGCGTCACGCTGGGCGTGGACCTGGGCACCAGCGGCGTGAAGGCGGTGGCGCTGGACGCCCAGGGGCAGGTGCTGGCCGATGTCACCGAGACCTATCCGCTCCTGACCCCCCGACCCGGCTGGACCGAACAGCGCCCCGAGGACTGGCTGACCGGCACCCGCGCCGCGCTGAGCACCATCGCCGCGCGCCTGCGTGACCTGGGCGCCACGCCCCTAGCGCTGGGCCTGAGCGGGCAGATGCACGGGCTGGTGCCGCTGGACGCCCAGGGGCAGGTGCTGCGCCCGGCGCTGCTGTGGAACGACCAGCGCACCGGCGCGCAGGTGCAGGCCATCGAGGCGCGGCTTCCCCGCGCGGACCTCGTGGCCCGCACCGGAAACCGCGCCGTGACCGGCTTCCAGCTGCCCAAGATCCTGTGGATGCGCGACGAGGAACCGGAGCTGTACGCCCGGCTGCGTCACGCCCTGATTCCCAAGGATTACCTGGGCTATGTCCTGACCGGCGTCCTGGCCGCCGAACCGTCCGATGCGTCGGGCGTGGGCGCCCTGAACCTGGCGCGGAACACCTGGGACACGGACATCCTCGGCGAGCTGGGCGTCGATCCCGCGCTGTTCCCGCCCATCGTGCGTTCGGTGGACGTGACCGGCACTCTGAGCGCCGAGTGGGCCGCGCGGACGGGCCTGCCCGCCGGCCTGCCCATCGTCGCGGGCGGCGGCGACAACGCGGCGGCCGGTATCGCGCTGGGCCTGACCTCTGCCCGGCCGGACGTGGGTAGCCTGAGCCTGGGCACGTCCGGCGTGGTGTTCAGTCCGCTGCGCGAGCCCACCCCGGACCCCGAGGGCCGCGTGCACCTCTTCGCGCATGCCGACGGCGGGTACCACCTGCTGGGCGTGACCCTCTCGGCCGCCGGATCGCTGGAGTGGCTGCACGGCAAGCTCGCCCACGACGTGCCGCTGCCCACCCTGCTGGACGAGGCGCTGAACGTCCCGCCCGGCGCGGACGGCGTGACGTTCCTGCCGTACCTGTCCGGCGAACGCAGCCCCCTGATGAACCCGCAGGCCCGCGCGGCGTTCACCGGCCTGAGCCTTGCGCACGGCCGCGGCCACCTCGTGCGCGCCGTGCTGGAGGGCTCGGTCGCCGCCCTGGCCGACGCCTACGCGGTCATGGCGCCGATCGCGCCGCTGGGCTCGCTGCTGTCCACCGGCGGCGGCGCCCGCTCGGAGATGTGGCTGGGCCTCGCGTCCGGCGCGCTGGGCCTGCCGGTTCATCCCACCACCGCGCGGCCCGGCGCGGCGCACGGCGCGGCCATCCTCGCCATGCCCGCCGCCGGCCTGCACCCGGACCTGGGCGCCGCCATCGACGCCACCCGCCCCGACGCCCTGGCCGCCGTACCGCCCATCGACATGCACGCCGCCCTCTCCGCCTACGCCCGCACGCGGGACGCCCTGTACCCGCAGGGCGGCCAGACCGCCTGACCGCGGCACCGCAAGCCGCCCGAATTCTCTGTTGACGGCAGACCGCCGCACAGCCCCACAAGGAGCCCACCATGCCCGACTACACCCCGACGCCCGCCGACAAGTTCACCTTTGGCCTGTGGACGGTCGGCAACACCGGCCGCGATCCCTTCGGCGAACCCACCCGCCCCGCCATGAAGGCGCCGTACCTCGTGCAGAAGCTCGCGGAGCTGGGCGCGTGGGGCGTGAACCTGCACGACAACGACCTCGTGCCGATCAGCGCCAGCGCCAGCGAGCGCGATTCCATCGTGGCCGAGTTCAAACAGGCGCTGTCGGATCACGGGCTGGTCGTGCCGATGGCGACCACCAACCTGTTCAATGACCCGGCTTTCAAGGACGGCGCCTTCACCAGTGCCGACGCCCGCGTGCGCGCCTACGCGCTGCAAAAGACCATGCGCAGCATGGATCTGGGCGCGGAACTCGGCGCGGCCACCTACGTGTTCTGGGGCGGGCGCGAGGGCACCGAGGTGGACGCCGGCGGCAAGCTGCTCGACTGCCTGGGCTGGTTCCGCGACTCGTTGAACTTCCTCGCGGAGTACTCCGAGTCCCAGGGCTACGGCTACCGCTTCGCGCTGGAACCCAAGCCGAACGAACCGCGCGCCGATATCTTCCTGCCGACCGTCGGGAGCGCGCTGGGCTTCATCGCCACGCTCGACAAGCCGGAGCAGTTCGGCGTGAACCCCGAGTTCGCGCACGAGACCATGGCAGGATTGAACTTCTCGCACGCGGTCGCGCAGGCCATCGACGCCGGGAAGCTGTTCCACATCGACCTGAACGACCAGAAGATGGGCCGCTTCGACCAGGACCTGCGCTTTGGCGCGGAGAACCCCAAGGGCGCGTTCTTCCTGGTGCAGCTCCTCGAATCGAGCGGCTACGCCGGCCCCCGTCACTTCGACGCGCACGCGCTGCGCACCGAGGACGAGGCGGGCGTGTGGGCGTTTGCGCGCGGCTGCATGCGCACGTACCTGATCTTCAAGGAAAAGGCCCAGCAGTTCGCGCAGGACAGCGAGATCCAGGCGGCGCTGGCGGCGTACCGCGTGGAGGACGCCGAACTCGCCCAGCTCACCGGCACCTTCAGCCCCCAGAACGCCGAGGCGCTCAAGGCCCGCACCTTCGACCGCGCGGCGCTGGGGGCGCGCGGCCCCGGCCTGGAACAGCTCGACCAGCTCACCATGGAGCTGCTGCTCGGGATACGGTAAGGGCATGAGCGCAAGTGCGGGCCGGGCTGACCGGCGTTCCTGGGGCGTGGCCCCATCCGGTGAGACCATCCATACCTACACCCTGGCGCTGCCCGGCGGCGTCCAGGCCACCCTGACGGACCTCGGCGCCACCCTGGTCGGTCTGGAGGTGCCGGACCGGCAGGGCGCGCTGGGTGACGTGGTGCTGGGGCACGACCGGCCCGAACCGTACGCGGATCACGCGACCTCGCCGTACTTCGGGGCGACCATCGGCCGCTACGCCAACCGCATCACGGACGGGCGCTTCACGCTGGACGGCCGTGCCTGCGTGATCCCGGCGAACGACGGCCCGAACGCGCTGCACGGCGGCCCCGGCGGCTTCGACGTGTGCCTGTGGCACGGCGAGGCTCGCCTCACGGACGCCGGCCCGGCGGTGGTCTTCACGCGTACCAGCCCGGACGGCGAGATGGGCTTTCCCGGCACGCTGGAGGTGCGCGTCACGTACACGCTGGCCGGGCAGGCAGACGGCGGCGCGGCCCTCACCATCGACTACCACGCGGTCACGGACGCGCCCACGGTCGTGAACCTCACCAACCACAGCTACTGGAACCTCACGGCCGACCCGGCGCGTGGCGTGCTGGAGCACGAACTGACCGTGAACGCCCCCGCCTTCACGCCGGTGCGGCCGGGCGGCCTGCCCACCGGCGAGGTACGGTCGGTGGAGGGCACGCCCTTCGATTTCCGCACGCCCCGCGCCATCGGGGAGCGGCTCGCCGACGCCGACGGGCAGCTCGCGGTGGTCGGCGGCTACGACCACAACCTCGTGCTGGACGCTGGCCAGGATGGGCTTCGGCTCGCCGCCGTCCTGTACGACCCGCACTCCGGGCGGGAACTGGGCATCCATACCACCGAGCCGGGCGTGCAGGTGTACTCCGGGAACTTCCTGGACGGCACGATCACCGGCAAGGGTGGGCAGGTGTATCAGCAGCACGCGGCCGTATGCCTGGAGACGCAGCACTACCCGGATTCGCCCAACCAGCCGGGCTTTCCCTCCACCCGGCTGGACCCCGGGCAGGTCTTCACGTCGCGCACCGTGCACACCTTCCGCGTGCGCTGAGCCGCGTCCACCCTCACTGATGCCGTGGCGTCGCCACGGAAGGACTGTCATGCCATGACCCGATCCCTGCTCCTGACTGCACTGCTCGTTGGTCTCGCCGGCGCGTCCGGGCAGGCGCCTACCCTGAAGTCGGCGGCCACCGCGCGCGGGCTGCTGATCGGCGGCGCGGTCAGCGCCTCGCTCTTCGACGACCTCGACCCGGACTACGCCGACACGGTCGCCCGCGAGTTCTCGGTCGTCGTGTCGGAGAACGGCATGAAGTGGAAGGCGCTGGAAGGCACCCAGAACGTGTTCGCGTATGGCCTCGCTGACGCCGTGGTCGCGTGGGCGACGCAGCGCGGACTTGCGGTGCGCGGCCACACCCTGGTCTGGCACGACAGCGCGCCGGCGTGGGTGTACGCCCTGAAGACCCCGCAGGAGATGCGCAGCGCCATACGGAACCACATCACGCAGGTCGTCACGCACTTCGGCCCGAAGGTCATGACCTGGGACGTGGTGAATGAGGCCGTCGCGGACACGCCCGGCCACCCGCTGCGCGCCAACAGCCCCTTCGCGCTCGCGGGGAGCGACTACATCGACGCCGCGTTCCGCTGGGCACACGCCGCGAACCCGGCCGCGCGGCTCTACTACAACGACTACGGCGCCGAAGGCCTCAACGGCAAGAGCGACGCCGTGTACGCGCTCGTGAAGGGGATGCTCGCGCGCGGCGTGCCCATCACCGGTGTGGGCTTCCAGACGCACGTGGACTCCACCTTCTCGGTCGAGGGCACGGGGATGCGGACGAACCTCCAGCGCTTCCGCGACCTGGGCCTGGACGTGCAGCTCACCGAGGTGGACGTCACCCTGCCTGCCAGCGGCGCGACGCCTGCGAACCTCGAGCGGCAGGCGCAGGTGTACCGCGACCTCGTGGCCGCGTGCCTGAGCGTGAGATGCAGCGCCGTCGTCACGTGGGGCGTGAACGACGCGAGTTCGTGGCGGTCGGGGGGCCGGCCGCTGCTGTTCGACGACGACTATGCGAAGAAGCCCGCGTACGGCGGGGTGATCGGCGCGCTGCAGGGCCGCTGAGCGGGCTACCATCGGGCCATGCGGCATGACGTGACCCTCAAAGGCGGCGAGTTGACCCTGCGGCCCCTCACGGACGCGGACATCGGGCCGCTGTGCGCCCTGGCGCGGGACTGCGGCGACGAGCTGCGGTTCATGGGGTCGCCGCCCACCGGCGAGGCCTTCTACCGCTCGGGCCTGGACGCCGAGACCCACCTGCCCTTCGTGATCCTGGTCGGCGGCGCGCTGGCCGGCTGCACCCGCTACGGCGACCTGCGCCCGGCCGATGGCGGCGTGGAGATCGGCTGGACGTGGCTGCACCCCCGCCACCACGGCACGGGAGTCAACCGCCGCATGAAGCGCCTGCTGCTCGCCCACGCCTTCGAGGTGATGGACCTGGAGCGCGTGCAGCTCAAGACCGACATCCGCAACGAGCGCTCGCAGGCGGCCATCGCGGCGCTGGGGGCCGTGCGCGAGGGCGTGCTGCGCGCCCACATGCGCCGCCCGGACGGCAGCATGCGCGACACCGTCATGTACTCCATCACCGCGCCCGAGTGGCCCGCCGTGAAGGCCGGGATGGACGCGCGGATCAGTTCTGGCGCAGCAGCGGGTACGGATTGATCGCGCCGCCAGCCGTGTAGATGCCGTAGTGCAGGTGCGGGGGCGTCCCTCTGGCGTTCCCGCTGTCCCCCACATACCCGACCACGTCTCCAGCCTCGATCCACTCGCCGCGCTCGAGATCGGGGTAGCGCTCCAGGTGCGCGTAGTAGTGCCGCTGTCCGGCCGGCCCGAGGACCATCACCGTGCGCCCGCCCAGCGTGTTCGGCCCGACATTCAGCACCATGCCGCGTGTGGTCGCGCGGATGGGCGTGCCGCGCGTGGCGAAGATGTCCACCCCTTCATGCCTGCGGCCCTGGCTGCGTGCGCCGCCCCAGGTGTCCACGAAGCGCCGGCCCGGCAGCGGGTTCGGCAGGCTGCGCGCGGTGGGTGCGGGCGCCGCGAGCAGCGTGGCCGTGCGCCGGGCGGTCTGGATCTGCGGCCACAGCAGCCAGGCCGCGCCCGCCAGCACGGCCAGCACCACCAGTCCACGCAGAACACGCCGCATGCCTCCACCATGCCGCGCCGCGGCCCCACCGAAATCGGTGGAAAGTTGCACATGACAGGACGATCAGGGCTGCCGTAAGACCGCCGCGCCGGGGCGGGATGTGAAGGGGCGGGACATGAAAGGGCGGGACATGAAAGGGCGGGACAGGCCGCGTGACCCGTCCCGCCCCGGCAGAGGCGCTCTACTTCTTGATGTTGGTGCTGATCTCGGTCACGGCCTTCTTCAGCAGATCGCTGTACGGCTGGTTGGCCTTCTGGACGGCCTGCGCGGTCGCGGCGGCCCACGGGCCCCACACCGAGCCCATCTCGGGGATGTTCGGCATGGGCGTGCCCAGCGCGACGGCCTTGCCGAAGCCCGCGACCACCGGATCGGTGCGGAGTTTCGCGCGGGCCGACAGGCTGGTCGGGATTGAGCCGTTCGCGGCATTGAACGACAGCTGCGACGCCGAGGACGTCAGTTGCCGGGCGAGCTGCACGGCCGCCGGCTTGTTCTTGCTGTACGCGCTGACCAGGATGCCGCGCACGCCGACAAAGGGGCTCCACTTGCCGGTCGCGCCAGGAGGCGTGGGGAAGGGCACGATGCCGTAGTCGATGCCGGCCTTCTTGATGTCGCCCATGTCCCACGGGCCGGTGTAGAACATCGCCAGGCGGCCGTCCACGAACGCGCTCTTGGCGGCGTCCTGGCTGACCCCTTCGGCCACCAGGTTGTACTTGTAGCGCAGGTCGTTCAGGAAGCCCAGGGCCCTGGCGGTGCCGGCGTTGTCCAGGCCGATGTCCCCCGTGTCCAGCGTGCCGCCGTTGTTCTTGAACACGTAGCCGCCGTACGCGCTGACGAAGCCGTAGCTCTTGTACGGTTCGGCGATGTCGGAGAGGTAGCCGAACTTGCCGTTGCCGGTGTTGGCCTGCGCGGCCTTCAGGAAAGCGTCCCACGTGGTCGGCGCGCTGGGCACCAGCTTCTTGTTGTAGACCAGCGCGACCGCCTCGGCATTCAGCGGCAGGCCGAACAGCTTGCCCTGGTACGTGAAGGCCGACAGGGCGGTCTTGTCGTAGTCGGCCTTGGATGTGATGTACCTGTCCATCGGCTCGATCACGCCAGACGCGGCGTAGCGGCCCAGGCGGTCGTGCGGCTCTGTGGCGATCAGGTCCGGGCCCTGGCCCTTGGGGGCCGACTGGATGAACTTGTCCTGCGTCTGCGCGAAGGGCACGGACACGACGTTCACCTTGTTCCCGGTCGCCTTCTCGAAGGCGGTGGCCTGCGCCTTGATCCACGCGAGTTCACCGGCCGCCTCGAAGGACGTCCACAGCGTCAGGGTGGCGGCGTGGGCACTGCCGAGCAGGGTCAGGGACAGGAGCGTGACGGCTGTTTTCATGGCGGTCTCCTTGGGTGTCCTTCCACTCGGGAAAGACCGTGGACAGTCGTTGTGGGGTGAGGAGCGGGCAGTGGACGCCTGCCGGGTGGAGGGCCGCGTGCGTCACCCGGCACGCTCATGCCGTGGTCATCCGCAGGGCCGTGCTCTGCGCCTCGCGCAGGGTGGGGGAGAACTGGCGCTGCACCAGGGTGTTCAACTCGCCGTTCAGGGCGCCCAGCAGCACCTCGGCGGCGGCCTCGCCCATGGCGCGTACCGGCTGCACCACGGTGCTCAGGCCGGCGGCGGCGGCGGCGGCGCTGCCGTCGAAGCCCAGCAGCGAGTAGTCCTCGCCCAGGTGCAGGTTCACGTCGTGCAGGTGCTGGCGCACGCCCAGCGCGAGGTCGTCGGTCATGGCGAGCAGCAGGAACGGTCCGGCCGGGCGCTGCGCGGCGATGTCACGCGCGGCGTTGCGCAGGCCCTCCTGTTCCGGCAGGACGCTCACGGTCAGCACCGGCCGGATGCCGTGGCGGCCCAGGGTCTGCAGGATGCCGCTGCGCCGCGCCGCGAACACCGGCGAGCCGGGAGCGTCCGGCAAGTCCTGGCCGTCGAGGAACACGATGGGCAGATGGCAGCTCAGGGCGTACTCGGCGGCCAGCCGGCCAGCGCCGACATTGTCGAAGGACACGCTGTGGTAGCCGGGGTGGTGCACGTCGACCAGCACGGTGGGGCCGCGGAAGGGGGGCGGGCCGCCGTACAGCTCGTCCGGGTCCTGCGACACGATCACGAGGGCGTCGGCGCGGTAGACCAGCGCGCCCGGATCACGGTAGCGGCGCACGCGCTGCGAGCCCAGCAGCGGAAACAGCGCGAGGTCGTAGTCCTTGCTGGCCACCGGATCGTGCAGGGCGGTCAGCAGCGTTTCGTAGAAGGGTGTGCCGATCATGGGCAGCAGCGCCGAGATGGCGTGCGTGCGGCCCAGCCGGAAGTGGCGCGCACCGACGTCCGGCACATACCCGAGCTGTTCGATGGCGGCCATCACGCGTCCCCGGGTGGCCTCGGCGATGTTCGGGTGCTTGTTCAGCACGCGTGACACGGTGGTGGTGCCGACATTGGCCCGGCGGGCCACGTCGCGCAGGCTGGGTTTGTTCACGCTTCACCTCCCTGGAGATGGGAACGATTTCACTTCGGACGTGCCTGCTGGACGGCCGCATGGCCTGCGACTGAGGGGGAGCACGTGGGCCACGGGAGACGTGAGGCACGTGCAGGATGACCGAGAGACCGGATGGACTGGTAACGGTACCAATTTACTGCTGAGCTGACTCCGCGTCAAGTCCGTCTCCGGCCCCCGGACGGGTAGGCGGCCCCGGACGACAGGCGGCAGAGTAGAATCCCACGGTGCCCGTCCGCTCGACCGACGCTCCCGGCGTCACTCCATCTGCCACCGCAGCCCTGTGGACGCTGCCCGGCGGTCTGCGGGTGGCCTTCGAACGCCGCCGCACCCCCGGCTTTGCCTTCGACCTGCGCGTTCCCACCGGCAGCGCACACGACCCTGTGGGTCAGGAAGGCGCGACCGGCGTGCTGGAGGAATGGCTCTTCAAGGGTGCCGCCGGCCGCGACGCCCGCGCGTTGCAGGACGCCTTCGACGACCTGGGCGTGCGCCGGGGCGGAGGTGTGGGCCTGGAGGCCACGCGGATCGGCATCAGCGGGCTGGCCGCGGATCTGGACGCCGCGCTGGGTCTCGCGGCCGATGTGCTGTCCCGCCCCGACCTGCCGGCCGCCGAACTGCCCATCCTGACGGACCTGGCCCGCCAGGACCTCGAGGCCCTGCAGGACAGCCCCACGGACCGGCTGGCCATCGCGTCGCGCGGCCTGGCCTTTCCGCGTCCGGCCGGATCGCCCTTCTCGGGCTTCGGCCACCCGGCCAGCGGTACCCCGGCGGGCCTCGCGGCGCTCACGCCCCGCAGCCTGGGGGCGCACCTGGAGACGCTCGGGCAGGCGGGCAGCGTGCTGGGCATGGTCGCGGACCTCGAACCGGCGCAGGCGCTGGACCTCGTCACGGCCCGTCTGGGAGACCTGCGCCCGGGCCACCGCGCCGCGGTGCCGGCCCACTACCAGCCGGGCGCGCGCGCGTGGCTGCCCGACGAGGATGCCGAACAGACCCACCTGAGCGTCACCGGGCCCGGGGTCGCGCCTGGCCACCCTGACTGGCTGCCGTGGCAGATTGCGGTGGCGGCCCTGTCGGGTGGCAGCGCCAGCCGCCTGTTCCACGCCGTGCGCGAGGAACGCGGCCTGGCCTACGCGGTGAGCGCGTCGCCGGTGGTGCTGGGCGGCCAGGGGTTCCTCGCCGCGTACGCGGGCAGCACGCCGGACCGCGCGCCGGACACGCTGGCGGTGCTCCTCGCGGAACTCGCGCGGTTGCCGCAGGGGCTGGACGCCGCCGAGTTCGAGCGTGCCCGCTCCGGTCTGCACGCCAGCGTCACCTTCGGCGCCGAGGGCCTGCGCGCCCGCGCCGGCGCCCTGACGCGCGACGTGGCCCTGTTTGGCCGGGTGCGCCCGCTGCCGGACCTGCGCGCGGAGCTGTCGGCCCTGACGCTGGACCGGGTCAACGCCTTCCTGGCCACGTACGACCCGGCGCGCAACCTGAGCATCGTCACGCTGGGGCCACGGGAGATCACGCATGCCTGACGCCGAACGCCACGTCCTGCCGGGCGGTCTGACCGTCCTTCTCGACCCCGACGCGGACGCGCAGACGGTCGCCGCCGGGTACTTCGTGCGCACCGGCGCCCGCGACGAGCTGCCGGCCGAGATGGGGGTCAGCCACTTCATCGAGCACCTGCTGTTCAAGGGCTCCGACACGCTCAGCGCCGCCGAACTGAACGCGCGCCTGGACGACCTGGGCGGTCACGCCAACGCGTTTACCAGCGAGGAGGCGACCGTGTACCACGCCGCCAGCCTGCCCGAGCGCACGGCCGAGCTGCTGGGCACCCTGACCGAACTGATGCGCCCCGCCCTGCGCGCCGCCGATATCGAGCCCGAACGCGGCGTGATCCTCGAGGAGATCGCCATGTACGCGGACCAGCCCAGCGTGCGCGTCGCCGAGGAGCTGCACGCCGACTACTGGGGCGCGCACCCCCTCGGACACCGCATCCTGGGCACGCCGCAGACCGTGGGTCACCTCAGCCCGGACGCGCTGCGCCGCAACCACCGCGACCGCTACGGCGCCGGCCGCGTCACCCTGGCGGTCAGCGGCAACTTCGACGCACCCGCCGTGCTCGCGTGGGCCCGCGGCGCCCTGGGCACGTGGCACGAGTCGCCCGGCGCGCCCGACGTGCCGCCCGCCCGGCCCGCGCACCCCGGCTCGCTGCGGGTGATCACGGAACACGCCCTGAGCCGCGTGCAGGTCGCCACCGCCGCCCCCGGCCTGGGCATCCTGCACCCGCTGCGCGAGGCTGCCGCCGTGCTCGCGGACCTGATCGGCGGCGACAACGGCGCGCTGTACTGGGCGCTGATCGACACCGGCCTGGCCGATGGCGCCGACCTGAGCCACCTCGACTACGTCGATGCCGGCATCTTCGAGGGCGGCTTTTCCTGCGACCCTGCCCGCGCGCAGACGGTGCTGGATACCTACCGCGCCGTGCTGCGGGGCGCCGCCGACCTGATCACCCCGGACGCCGTGCGCCGCGCCGCCCGCAAACATGCCGTGGGCCTCCTGCTGCGCGCCGACACCCCGCAGGACCGCCTGTTCACGCTGGGCATGGAGTACCTCGCCACCGGGCGGGTCGTGAGCGTGCCGGAGCTTGTCGCCCGTTTCGAGCGCCTGACCGTGCAGGATGTCCGGGACGTCCTGGCGCTGTGCCCTCTGGACGAGCTGACGGTGGTCGCGCTCGGGCCGCTGGACCACCTGACCTGAGCGCGGCTCAGCGGGACGCGGCCGCCGCGCCCGGCCGGGGACCGAAGCGCAGCGGCGCGTGCCCCGGCACGCTCAGCTGCGCGAACTCTGCCAGGCCCAGCCGGTCCGGCGCCTCCAGGTGGTAGCGGAAGTTCCACAGGTAGTGCTGTACCACCCGTTCCGGCAGCCCCAGCTTGCGCGCGTGCCGCGCGGCCACCTCCGCCAGATGCCCGATGCCCTCCCGGCGCGCTTCCCGCATCGCCTGGATCAGCGCGGCCGGCGGCGGGTTGTCCCTGTGGTATGCCCACACCGCGAAGACGAAGGGATGCCCGGTGCGCTCGAACCACGCCTCCGCGAGGTCCGTCACGGTGATCCCCCGGGCCGTGTGGGGCAGCGAGGTCATGGTCGTCTCGGGCGTGAGCGGCCCCACCACCCCGTACCACTCGCGCAGGGCCGAGTCTCCGATCCGCAGTACGCCGTCGAAGCCCGCTGCGAGCAGCTCCTCGGCCGTCCCCTCGGCGCGTTCCAGCACCGGCGACAGCCCCTGCCCGCGCAGCAGCACCTCCAGCAGCGCCACGCTCATCGCGGACTGGCTGGTCAGCGCCACGCGCTCCAGTGCCGCCAGCGGCCGGGTGTGGAACAGGTTCACGGAGTACACCGGCCCCAGCACCGCCACGCTGAAATCCGGCAGCGCCTCCAGCACGGCCGCGTGCCGGATGAACTCCACCGCGCTGATGTTGGCGATGTCCACCCGCCTGGAGAGCAGCGCGTCGTTCATCTCCGTCGGTACGCCCGTGATGGCCGTGACGTCCGGCGGCAGCACCAGCGAATCCAGGATTGGCGCGACGTTCGTGTAATGAATCCAGCCGGCACGGTAGGTCATTCGCACCTCCAGCGCGGCTCGGGGCCGAGGGCAGAGCGCTGAGCGCGACCGCCGCTCACCTTCCGCCCCCTCAAGGCACCACCTGCACGCTCACGGCCTGCCAGCTGCCGTTCCGGCGGGCGTACACCCGGTAGAAGCTCTGCACGCGCTCGCCGTTCGCGTAGAGGGTGCCGCGCGTGACGGCCGCGTCGCCGTACACGCGGCTGGCGTGGCGCTCGAAGACCAGGGTGGCCGGCTCGTTGCGGGTCATGCCCTCGAGGAGATCGTGCTTGAAGATCACCGTTCCATCGGGAAAAAAGGCCATCCAGTCGTCGGCCAGGACGCCTGCCATGCGGCCGGGGTCGCGGTGGTGGTACGCGGCGTTCCACATCTCGTCGAGCATCAGCACCGCGTCCAGGTCGCTGGGGGCGCCGTTCAGTCGGCCGCCTCCGGGGTGGCCGGGAAGGTCTGGAGTTCGTTGTAGTACGCGTCGCGCAGCACCGGGGTGCGCCCGGCCGCCTGGATCATGCGGATCATGCCCTGCTCGCTGAGCTTCATGGGGCTGGTGGCCCCGGCCGCGTGCGCGATGTGCTCCTCCTGGATGGTCCCGTCGATGTCCGACACACCCCAGTCCAGCGACACCTGCGTGAGTTCCGAGCCGATCATCACCCAGTAGCCCTTGATGTGCGGGACGTTGTCGAGGTAGACGCGGGCCACCGCGAGGTTGCGCAGGTCGTCCAGGCCGGTGGTGAAGTCCGTCTTGCCGAGGTTCTGCGCCAGCGTGTTCCCCAGCGGCTGGAAGGCCAGCGGGATGAAGGCGTGGAAACCGCCGCCGTAGCGGGCCAGCGAGTCGTCCTGAAGCGTCCGCAGGCGGTCCATGTGGTCCAGGCGCTCTTCCAGCGTCTCGATGTGGCCGTACAGCATGGTCGCGTTGGTGCGCATGCCCAGCGAGTGCGCCTCGCTGTGGATCTGCAGCCACTTCTCGGCCTTGACCTTGTTCTTCGCCACCTGCCGGCGCACACGGTCCGCGAAGATCTCCGCGCCGCCGCCCGGCATGGCCGACAGGCCCGCATCCTGCAATTCGCGCAGCACCTCCAGCGTGGGCTTCTTGGAGATCTTGCTCAGGTGCTCGATCTCGGCGGCCGTGAAGGCCTTCACCTGCAGGTCCGGGAACGCCTCGCGCAGGTTGCGGACCATCTGCGGGTAGTACGCCCACGGGTGGTTCGGGTGGTGGCCGCTGCTCATGTGCAGTTCCGTGATGCCCGGCAGGTAGCGCCGCCGCACCTGCGCCACGACCTCCTCCGGGCTGTAGTCCCACGCGCGTTCCTCGTTCTTGTGTGCCGCGAACGCGCAGAACGTGCAGCCCACGTAGCAGATGTTCGTGAACTCCAGCCGCATCGAGTGCACGAAGTACACCTTGTCGCCGTGCAGCTGCTGCTTGCGGCGGTTCGCCAGACGCATCAGGGCGTTCAGGTCACGGGTGTGGAAGAGGGCCATGCCCTCGTCGAAGGACAGGCGCTCGCCGGCCTCGACCTTGTCCACGACGGGGGCCAGCGCTCGGTCCGAAAGCCACTTCATGAGGGCAGGATACGCCCCGCTCCGGCCGTAAAGTGTCCCATCCGGAACACCCGGCAGCGCGTAAGGACGGCGTGAAGGCCGGCGATCCGCGCTCGCCCTAGCATGCCCGCATGGCGTCCGAGTCCAGTCCGTCCGATCCTGCCGCGTGGCTCGCCCTGCTCGACTGGCGGCGGCAGATCAGTGCCCTGTACGCCCGTGTGCGCGAGCTGCGCGACAGCGATCCACCGGCCGCGCACGCGCTGTGGCAGGCGGAACGCAACCGGCTGTTCCGGGCGCATTCGCAGTCGCCACTGCTGCCCGAGGCGCGGGCCGATTTTGTGAGCCTTCCCTGCTGGCCGTACGATCCCGCCCTGGCCTTCAGCGCGCCGGTCGAGTTCCTGCCGCTGGAGCGGCTGGACATCCCGTCCTCGACCGGGCAGGCCATGCCGCTGGTGCGCTTCGGGCGCGTGGAGCTGCCCGTCGGGACGCTGGACGTGTACTGGATCGACGTGTACGGCGGCGGCGTGTTCCTCCCGTTTCGCGACGCTGGCAGTGGGCACGAGAGCTACGGCGGCGGCCGTTACCTGCTCGACACCGCCAAGAGCGCCGACCTGGGCTCGGCGCCGGGCGGAGCGCTCGTGCTGGACTTCAACTTCGCGTTCCACCCGTCGTGCTTCTACGACCCACGCTGGAGCTGCCCGCTCGCGCCGCCGCGGAACGTGCTGGACGTGGCGGTGCGGGCGGGGGAGAGGGCGAGCTGAGTCCCGCTCAGCTCCCGCCGAGGGCGAGCGCCTTTACCCGGACGGCGGGCGCGGCGGTGGCGTGCATGGTCCACTCGACCTCGCTGCCGACGGCCTGAACGTCCCGCAACACGTCCAGGATGTTCCCGGCCACGGTGTAGACCTCCAGCGGGTGCGCGACCTGTCCGCCGTCGAGCCAGAAGCCCTCGGCCTGGAGGCTGAAGTCGCCGGTGATCGGGTCCGCGCCCGCGTGCCCGCCGGCGATGCCGGTGAGCTGCACGCCGGTGAGGCCGGCCGCGAGCTGCTCCGGCGCCGTGTCGCCGGCGAGCATCAGCAGATTGCTGTGGCCGACGCCCACGGTGCCCTGGTAGCCGTGGCGGGCGGCGTGCCCGGTGCTGACGGTGCCCGCGCGGGCGGCCGTCTGGGCGTTGTGCATGAACGCGCGCAGCACGCCGGCCTCGATCACCGTCAGCGGCGCGCTGGGGTGGCCCTCGGCGTCGAAGGCGCGGGAGTTCAGGCCGCGCGGCAACGTGGGGTCATCCAGCAGCGTGACCAGCGGGCTGGCGACCACGCCGTCCAGACGGCCCGCCAGCGGGCTCTTGCCCTCCTCGACCATCTTGCCGCTGAACATCGGGGCGAACAGCGCGAGCAGGCTGCCCACGCACTCGCCTGTGATCACCGCGGGAAAGGTGCCGCTCGGCGCGGGCTTCGCGCCCAGCAGCGCGACGCTCTTCTCGACGGCGCTCAGGGCGGTATGGGTCGGGTCGAGTTCGGTGTATTCCCGCGTGAACTGCCAGTCGCCCTTCATCTTGTTCTGGCCGTCCTCGCTGACCAGCGGCGCGACGTACGTGAAGGCGTGCAGGGCCTTCTCGCCGCGTTCCAGGCCGTGCGTGTTGCCGATCAGGCGCTCGGAGTCGGCGTCGCTGTAGCCGCTGTAGGGCACGCTGGTCACGCGCGGGTCGGCGCCGCGCGCGGCCGCCTCGAGCGTCAGCGCTGAGCGGACCTTCTGCTCGACGCCCACGCCGCTCAGGCCCTCGCCGTACAGGTCCAGGGCCGGCGGGGCGGGCCAGTCGGACAGCGCCGAGCCGGCCTGCGGAGTGACCAGCCGGGCGTTCTCAACGGCCGAATCCAGCGCGCGGTCCAGCGCGGGCCGCGACAGGTTCTCCGTGAACGCGTAGCCCCACGCGCCGGCGACCAGCGCCCGCAGCCCGAGGCCCTGGCGCGCCTGGAGCTTGAACTCGCTGACCTCGCCGCCGAAGGCCGTGATCTCGGTGGACGTGTCGCGCTCGGCGTAGACCTCCAGCTCTATGCCCTGCGCGCGGGCGCGGTCCAGCAGGTACGTGCGGGCGCCGGCGATGCCGAGCTGCTCCGCGGCGGTCATGCGCGGCCTCCCACGGTGATCGCGCTGATCAGCAGGTGCGGCTGGCCCACATCGGTCGGGATGCTGCCGGACACGCTGCCGCACATGCCCTGCCCCAGCGCCAGGTCGCCCGCCACGCCCACGATGTTCAGCAGGTCCTGAGCGCCGTTGCCGACCAGCGACGCGCCCCTCAGGGGTTCGGAGATCTCGCCATTTCGAATCATGTAGGCCTCGTTCACCGCAAAGTTGTAGTCGCCGGTGCCGGGACTGACGCTCCCGCCGCCCATGGTGCGCGCGTAGATGCCGTGGTCCACGCTGCGGATCAGGTCGTCCGGCGTGCGGTCGCCGTTGTCGATAAAGGTGCTGCGCATGCGGCTGGCGGGCGCGTAGGTGTAGTTCTGCCGCCGGCCCGAGCCGGTGCGGGCATGGCCGGTCTTCTGCGCGCCCAGCCGGTCGACCATGAACGACGTCAGGACGCCCTTGTCGATCAGTACCGTGCGCTGTGCGGGCATGCCCTCGTCGTCCACGTTGACCATGCCCCACGCGCCGGGCAGCGTGCCGTCGTCGATGGCACTCACGCAGGTGTCCGCGATCTGCTGGCCCAGTTTGTCGGCGAACACGCTGGCGTTCTTCTCCACCGCGGTCGTTTCCAGGATGTGCCCGCAGGCCTCATGGAAGATCACGCCGCCAAACGCGTTCCCGATCACGA
Source organism: Deinococcus metalli (assembly GCF_014201805.1). Taxonomy (NCBI): domain Bacteria; kingdom Thermotogati; phylum Deinococcota; class Deinococci; order Deinococcales; family Deinococcaceae; genus Deinococcus; species Deinococcus metalli. The sequence continues at coordinate 161,934 of NZ_JACHFK010000007.1, forward strand.
CCGGGAGCTTCCCGGCGGGCGCGTAGCCGGCGCGCAGCATGGCGTTGGCGATGCGGGCGGCCTCCGCGCCGACGCTCTCGGGCGTGACCTCCTCGAAGAACTCCAGGCCGCGCGACGCGCCGGGCGCGTGGTAGCCGCTCTCGCGCAGCGTGCCGTCCTGGGCGATGGCGTTGACGTACAGCCGGGTCTGCACGCGCTCGTCCTCGGCCCACAGGCCCTCGGAGTTGGCGATCAGCACGCGCTGCACCCGGTCGCTGTACGTGACGTCCACGGTCTTCACGTCGCCCACCCCGGCTGCCCCGCCGTGCGCGCGGCGCATCAGGGCCAGCTTGTCGCGCTTGGCGGCGCTCAGGGGGTGCTCGCGGGCCACGTACAGCGGCCGGGCGTCCACGGTGCGGAAGTCCAGGCCGCCTGCGCCGCCGGGCGTGACCTCGCCGGCCCCGCCCTGGGCGCGCGCCACGGTCCGGGCCAGGTCGCGCAGGCCGCCGGCGGTCACGTCGTTGGTGTACGCGTACACCACGCGCGTGCCGTACAGCAGCCGCAGCCCCGCGCCGAACAGGTTGCCGCCGCCCGCGTCCTTGAGGTCGCCCTGGTGCAGCCGCAGCTGCGTGCTGACGGTGTCCTCGACGAACAGTTCCGAGAAGTCCGCGCCGCCTGCGCGGGCCAGGTGCAGCACCTCGGCGGCCAGCGTGGCGTCAAGCAGGGCGGGTGTGGTCGTGCCGGACGGCACCGCCGGGGTCGGGGTTGAAGTCATGGGATCTCCTGAGACTCTCTGGTCAGTAGGGAACGTGGAAAAGGTGCCCCCACTGTAACGAAGTCGCCTGCAAAGGGAAGGGGCGCCGTCCGGGTCCGGGGGCCACGCCTGGCGGTGTCCACGGGCCGGCTCACCCGCACCGTTCCTGGTTTTGAACGTTCTGGCAGGCCTTTTTGGCCTCCTCGGAGGAGGGCGTGCGATACTGGGGCGCGCATGACGTCCGCCCTCCCGGATCTCCACCGCCAGATCGCCCGGTACCGGTCGCTGGTGCAGGTGGCCGCCACGCTGGCACGCAGCGTGCGCACCGAGGAACTCGTGCAGTCGGTGCACCGTGAGGCCCGCACGCTGTTCACCGCGCCCGTCACGCTGCTCGCCACGCGCCACCCGGACGGCGGGTGGACCACCCGCACGCTGGAAGCGGACTTCAGCGTGGACGAGCGCATCGCGGCCCGCGAGGACGGCCTGCTCGAACGGGTGCTCTCGGGCCGCCTGCGGCTGGAAAACGACCTCGTCGCGTACCTGGAGCGCGAGCAGCTGACGGTGTTCCGCCTGAACTCGGACTCCGGCCGCCCCGTCACGCGCTCGTGGATGGGCGTGCCGCTGCGGCCCGACAGCGCGCCCGTCGCGGTGCTGTCGGTGCAGAGTGACCAGCCCGGCGCCTTCACGCCCGAGGACCTGGAGTTCCTGGAACTGCTGGGCGTGCACGTCAGCGTCGCGCTGGAAAACGCCGCGCTGCACGAGCGGGTGGAACGCGAGGCCCGTACGGACCCGCTGACCGGCCTGCTCAACCGGCGCGCGTTCACGGCCCGCGTGGAGGCCACGCTCGGCGCCGGACCGCGGCCCACCACGCTGGTGATCCTGGACGTGCAGGACTTCAAGCACATCAACGACACGCAGGGGCACCAGGTGGGCGACGAGGTGCTGCGGGAACTCGGCGCGGCCCTCACGGCGCTGGCGGGCGGCGGCGGGCACATCTACCGGCTGGGCGGCGACGAGTTCGCGGCGCTGCTGGACGGCCCGGTGGACGCCGCGCACGAGCGGGTGCAGGTGTTCCTGGGCGCCCTGCCGGCGCGGTCGTGGGCGACGGGCAGCGCCCCGTACGTGAATGTCGGGCTGGCCGGGGTGCGCCCGGACGACACCCTGAACACGTGGGTGCGCCGCGCCGACCACCGCATGTACGCCGCCAAACGTCAGCGGATCCATCTGCTCCGCTGACGCCCCGGCGCTCAGGGGCTGCCCCTCTGTTCCAGCACGGCCGGCAGCGGGGCATACACCACCATCGCCTGCCCGGTGTGGGGGTGCGTGAACGCCAGCCGCCACGCGTGCAGCGCGTACCCCAGGTCACCCGGCAGACCCGGCAGTTCCGGCCGCAGCCCGCCGCCCGGTGCATACAGCGGATCGTTCGCCAGCGGGTGCCCGGCCGCGGCGGTGTGGATGCGGATCTGGTGCGGCCGTCCGGTGCGGATGTCCACGTCCAGCAGCGTGGTGTCCCGGCGCCGCTCGACGACCCGCAGCTCGGAGTGCGCCGGCTTGCCGCCCGGCGTGGCCGCGTGCACCGTGCCCAGCCGGGGGTGCCGCGCCGGTCCGATCGGCGCCGTGACGGTCAGGGTGTCGGGGCCGACCACGCCGGCGGCGAGTGCCCGGTAGGTCTTGCGTACCGCGTGGTCGCGCCAGTCGCGGGCCAGCGCCGAGCCCGCCCGGCCCTCCAGCGCGAACAGCACCACGCCCGAGGTGCCGCGGCCCAGCCGGTGCAGCGGCGACGCGCCCGGGTACGTGCGGCGCACCAGCGCGAGCAGCGTGTGCTCCAGGAAGCCGCCGCCCGGCAGCGTCGGCAGCCCGGAGGGCTTGTCCACCGCGAGCAGCGCGCCGTCCTCGTACAGCACGCCATAGTGCAGGGGCGCGTCGGCCTCCGGCCACGGCGGGCGGTGCCACACCAGCACCTGCCCGGCCCGCAGCACCTCGGGGCCGTGGGCGCGCGCGCCGTCCAACTCGACCTCGCCGGCCGCGAGCCGCGCCGCCCACGTCGCCGCGTCCGAGTGCGTGTAGCGCGCGCTCAGGAAGGCGAGCACCGTCTGTCCGCCGTGCGGCACGGCCGTCGTGTAGGCGTATCCGCGGTTGAGCGTCACGCGGCCAGTATCGGGGACGGCGGGCACAGGCACGCCGGTGCCAGGTGGCCTGCCCGCGCCGCCCCGGACCGGCCCTGTCGCGGCGTGGCGGCGCGGGCGTAGCCTCGGGCCATGTACGTGCCCGCCCACTTCCGCGCCGACGACCGCGCACAGCAGCTCGCGTTCATGCGCGCGCACCCGTTCGTGATGCTGGTGACCGCGCCGGACGGCGTGCCCTTCGCCACGCACCTGCCGGTGCTGATCGAGGAGGGAGTGGACGGCAACGTGCACCTGCGCTCGCACCTCGCCCGCGCCAATCCCCAGTGGCGGCACTTCGCGTCCGGGCAGGACGTGCTGGTCGTCTTCCACGGCCCTCACGCCCTGATCGACCCGGCGTGGTACGACTCGGCGCCGAACGTGCCCACGTGGAACTATGCGGCCGTGCACGCCACCGGCCCCGCCCGCGTGGTCGGCGGCGACGAGACCCGCCGCATCGCCCTTGCGCTGGTCGAGCACTTCACGCCGGACATGGCGGCCCTTCCGCCGGACTCCCTGCGGCGCATGCTCGCGGGCGTCGTGACCTTCGAGGTGCAGGTGCGCGGCGTCCAGGGCAAACTCAAGCTCAGCCAGAACAAGACTGCGGCCGACCGCGCGAATGTCCGCGCGGCGCTGGCGGCCAGTCCGCATGGCGAGGAGCGCGAGACGGCCGCCCTGATGGCCCAGGTGGAGGCTGCCCGCTCCTGATCCGGGCGGCGGGCGCAGGGAAGCCGCTGGGCTACACTTCTGGGCGATGTTTGGCCCCCACTCGCAAAAAGGTCTTCCCCCGCGCAGCCGCCCGCAGCCCGGCCACGTGTACGACGTGGCGGTCGTCGGGGCCGGGCTGGCCGGCACGGAACTCGCGTGGCGGCTGGCGCGCGGCGGTCTGGACGTGCTGCTGGTGTCGCAGGCGCTCGACCACCTGGGCGCCCTGTACCAGCCGACCACGCGGGACGCCGGATTTCCGCCGGGCAGCGTCTTCGCGCAGGTGCAGGCCCAGGTCGCGCCGGACACCGACGGCTGGACCTTTCACCGCCACCTGAAGGCCGAGATTGAGTCCACGGCCGGCATCCACCTCCTGCAGAGCACCGTGACCGCGCTGGACGAGGACGCCGCACACGCCCGGCTGTCCACGTGGGAAGGCCCGGCGCTGCACGCCCGGCAGGTCGTGCTGGCCGTCGGCGCGTTCCTGAAGGGCCGGCTGCTGATCGGTGAGGGCATGGAGGAGGCCGGGCGCCTCTCGGAGGTCGCATACGACTTCCTGGCCGACGACCTGGCCCGCAGCGGCGTGTGGCTGGTCGGCGCGGAGCGCACGGCCGCCGGCGTCGAGGGCGCGCCCGCCTACGAGGTGCGCTTCCTGACGCCCGCCCCGTCCGAACTGGACGGCTTCCGCGTGAGGCGCCTGGAACGGGTGTTCATGCTGGGCCAGTGCGCGCCCGGCCAGCACACCTACGCCAGCGTGCTGGAGGACGCCGCGCGCCTCGCGGCCGACCTGCTGGGGGTGGACGCGTGATCGTCCGCCTGGGGGACTTCCGCTTTCCGGACACGCCTGACCGGCTGTACCCGCGCACCCCGCAGCGCCCGTGGGTGCTGGAGATCGGCTTCGGCGACGGGCGCTTCTGGCCGCACCACGCGCGCAGCTTTCCCGAGGCGCCGAACTACCTCGGCGTGGAACTGTCCGGCGTGTCGCTGCTCAAGGCGCAGCGCCGCCTGAACGCGGCCGGCCTGGACAACGCCGTCCTGACCAAGCTGCCGGCCGACGTGCTGCTGCGCGAGGTGGTGCCGGCCGGCGGCCTCGACCGCATCGTCGTGAACTTCCCCGACCCGTGGCCCAAGGCGGGGCACACCGACCACCGCCTGCTGCGCGCTCCCTTCTTCCGGCTGGCCGCCAGCCGCCTGAAGCCCGGCGGCGACCTGCTGCTCACCACGGACCACGACGAGTACTTCGACTTTGCCGTTGCCGAGGCCCACGCCAGCGGCGTGATGGCCGTGCAGACCGCCGAACCGCCGGCCGCCGCCCTGGAGACCAAGTACGCCCTGAAGTGGCGCGACCTGGGCCTGGGCGTCCACCACGCCCGCTTCACGCCCACCGCGGCCGTGACCGTACCCCACGGCGCGGCGCAGCCCTACCCGGAGGACGAATCCACCGTGCCGCACGCTGTCCTGACCCTGCCCGCCACCTTTGCCCCCACCGACTTCGACAAGGTCACGCAGCGTGATCCTGGGGGCGCGTGGACGGTCATCCTCCTCGACCTGTACGGCAGCCTGCGCCGGGACGGGTGGGTGGCGCTGGCGCATGTCGTCGAGGACGGCCTCACGCAGGAGGTGCTGGTCGGCATCACGCCCCGCGAGGACGGCACGCATCTGGTGCGGCTGGCCAAGTTCGGCGGCCCGGTCATCACGCCCGGCGTCAAGGCGGCCGTCGCCGCAGTGACCGGGTGGCTGGAAGGGCACGGGGCCGTGGTGAGGCACCGGGGTTACTGAGCGCCCGCTCCGGCCTGCGTTTCGGCCCGGTACGCCGCCTGCACCAGTTTCAGGCCCGGGGCCAGGGCCAGCGCCCGCAGCAGGGGGCCGGCGATCCGCAGCGTGCCGTTTTGCATGGCGGCCACCACGTTCAGGTCACCGCGCCAGAAGGCGTCCGCGCCGGGGCCGCGCAGCGTGAAGGTCAGGTCGGCGGGGCCGCTGCGGGCGGCGGCGCCGCCGAGCACCGTGGTCTGCCCGCTGCGGCCGTCCACCAGCACGCAGGCGTCCGGGTCACTCTGCACGAAGCGCAGGGCCAGCCGCTCGCGGGCCGGGGCGGGGTCGGCGGCGCGCAGGAACACGCGGGTCAGCAGCGCTTCATACTCCAGGCCGCTCAGGTCGGGGGAAGGGGCCATGACATCAGATCAATGTAAGGGCCGGGGGATCACCGTAGCATTCCCCGCAAAATCCGCGCCAGGACGGTATTTTTCCCACACTTGACTCGCTTCATGAAGCGTGCGGGCGTACACTCCCGCGCGCCCCGCGGTGGTCTGCTGATGCGGCAGGACATCCCAGCTTCAGGAGGTCAACCATGAACCAGCAGCTCCAGCAGACCATCGATGCCCTTTCGGGCGGACTCCAGGGCGTGCCGGCCAGCGCAGCCGTCGCCAACGTCACCTCGTGGCACCAGACGCTGGACGGCGTCCCCGGTGCCGAGACGGTCGTCGAGCACCTCGCCAGCCTCAAGAGCGCGCTGGAAAGCGGTGACCTGGAAGGGGCCGCCGCGCTCCTGCCGGATCTGGGCGCCGCCACCGAGAGCCTCGCCCCGGACGCCCCCGAGGCCGACCAGGCGGGCCTGCGTCAGCTCGCCGCCGCGCTGCAGGGCTAAGCCCGCACCACGTTCATCGTCCGGAAGCCCCGTCTATGCTGACGGGGCTTTCCTATGTCGCAGCCCAGACCCGACCTCGCCTTCACCACCGAAGCCCTCGCCACCATCGTGCCCGCACTGCGCGCCGCTCTCCACGCTGGGGGAGACGTGGCCTTCACGGTGCCCGACCCGGACGCCGGGCTGGGCCTGTACGCGGGCGAGGTCACGGCGCACGGACGTCACCGGTCCTGGGCCGTCTGGACGGAGGTGGCGGACCTGCTGGGCGCGCACCTGCTCACGCCGGAGCGGGTGGAACCTGGCCGGGTGCGGGTGCGCCTGCGGGCGTGGGCGCCTGCGCCCGACCCCGACGCCGCCGGCTACGGGGCCGGGGGCGAGTGGGCGCGGGTGGACAAGCTGGAGGACCCGACCTTCCTGCTCACCTTCGTGGAGGCGCTGCGGCGCGTGAATCCCCCGCCGGGCGGGCGGGTGCTGGCGCTGGGCGTGAACCGCGGCCGGGAACTGGACGCGCTGCCGCTGGCCCTCCCGGACCGCGTGTTCGACGTGCACGGCGTGGACGTGGACGCCTCCGCGCTGGACGCGGCCCGCGCCCGCCACCCGGCCGCCACCCTCCACGCGCTGGACGTGACCACGCTGCCCCGCGCAGAACTGGGCACCTTCGACCTGATCGTGGCCCTGAGCCTGCTGCAGAGTCCCGGCATCCGGCAGGACGTGCTGCTGGCCGCGCTGCGGCGCTACCACCTGACGCCCGGCGGCGGTCTGATCCTGGGCTACCCGAACGCCCGCTACCGCGACGGCACGCTCAGCCCGGGCGCGCGGCTGCGGAATTTCGCGCGGCCCGACGCCAGCCTGCTGATGGCCGATGTGACGGAGGCCCGGCGCGGCCTGCACAAGGCGGGCTTCAAGGTGTTCGTGACCGGGCAGCACGAAATGCTCGTCACGGCCATTCCCGCCGGGGTGACCACGCCGCGCATGCTGGACCTGTGACCCCGTGACCCCGCTGCCCGGCTGGGCATGTGCGCTCGCCGCTCCGCACGGCGCCGGGTAGAGTGAGAACCGTGAGACTTGCCTCCCTGATGCTCGTGCCCCTCCTGCTCGCCGCGTGCGCGCCCTCGGCCACCACTCCTTCCACCTCGTCGGGCACCCGCACCGGCCTCAAGGGACCGCTCCCCACCGGCGAGACGTGGACGATCAGCGGCCTCGACCAGAACAACAACAAGATCTCCGGCAAGGTCAAGCTGAGCGGCGGACCGACCTACCGCGACGGCGACCGGCGCTGGGACTACGACGGCGACAACGGGTACATCCTGTACTACGAAAAGGACGGCGGCAGCTCGACCTTCCGCGTGTGGGACGTCAGCGATCCCAAGCGGCTGGTCGCGTGCTACATCTTCCGGCCCTTCGACGCCGCCCAGAAGACCTACACCGGGGCCGGTCTGGCCGGCACCCAGGAGGAGATCAGCGCGGTCTTCGCCAAGCTCAGCGGCACCGGCACCGTCCTGACCGGCGGCAACTGCACGGTCACGCGCGAGTAGGCGCGGAGTCCGGGCACGGACGGCCGGCCCGGGGGGTAGGCGCTGGCCGTCTCTATCCCTGATCCTTCAGGAAGGTCTGGAACCAGCGGTAGCTGTCCTTGGGGGTGCGGGCCTGCGTGGCGTAGTCCACGTGCACCAGCCCGAAACGCTGGCTGAACCCCTCGGCCCACTCGAAGTTGTCCAGCAGGCTCCACACGAAGTACCCGCGGACCTCGGCGCCCTGCGTGATCGCGTCCCGCACCGCGTCCACGTGCGCCTCGTGGTAGCGGATGCGGAAGTCGTCGCGCACGCGGCCGTCCGGGCCGACCACGTCCCTGACCGAGCACCCGCTCTCGGTGACGTACAGCGGCGGGCACGTCTCGCCGTAGCGGGCCTTCAGGCCGGTGAGCGTCTGGGTGAGGCCCTCCGGTACGACCGGCCACGAGGAGGCCGTGTACTCGCGGTCCGGAATGCGGCCCAGCTCGACGCCGAGCGGCCCGGCGCCGGCCCGGACGTAGTCCGGCTGGTAGTAGTTCACGCCCAGGAAGTCCAGCGGCGCGGCCATCACCGTCAGGTCGCCCGGCTGGATCACGTCCAGCAGCGCCGCGTCCGTGCCCCGCACCACGTCCAGCGCCAGCGCCGGGTACTCGCCGCGGATCAGGGGGTCCGTGAAGAGGTGGTTGTGCAGCGCGTCCACGCGGCCCATGGCCTCCAGATCGGCGTCGCGGTCGCCGGCCGGCCACACCGGGGCATAGTTGTTGGCGATCCCGACCATGTTCGCCCCCGCCTCGCGCAGCGCCCGCACCGCCAGCCCGTGCCCGAGCAGCTGGTGGTGTGCGGCCGGGAAGGCGTGCAGGCCCAGCGTGTGCCCCGGCGCATGTGTGCCCAGCGCGTGGCCCAGCAGGAAGTGGATGAACGGCTCGTTCAGGGTCATGAACCCCGTCACGCGGTCGGCCAGACGCTCGCCCACCACGTAGGCGTACTCCTCGAAGCGGTGCGCGGTGTCGCGCGCGAGCCACCCGCCCCGGTCTTCCAGCGCCTGGGGCAGGTCCCAGTGGAACAGCGTCGCCCACGGCTGGAGACCGGCGGCGAGCAGTTCGTCCACCAGCCGGTCGTAGAAGGCCAGGCCCGCCGCGTTCACGCGTCCACGCCCGTCCGGCTGCACGCGGGGCCACGCGACGGAAAAGCGGTAGGCGTTCAGGCCGAGGTCCCGCATCAGGGCCACGTCCTCGCGGAAGCGGTGGTAGTGGTCGCACGCGACGTCGCCGGTGTCGCCCTGCTTCACCTTGCCGGGCGTGTGCGCGAAGGTGTCCCAGATGCTCGCGCCGCGCCCGTCCTCGTGGACCGCGCCCTCGATCTGATACGACGCGGTGGCCGCGCCCCACACGAACCCCGATGGAAATTGCGCCATATGCTCCGTATTAAACCCCCTGCCGGCGGCGCGCAGGGGGTCGGGACCCGCTCAGGGTCGGAGTGGTGGACAGGGCGCGGCGTCTGCGCTCGGGCCGCCGGACGGTTCGCCCGGACCTACGCTTCGCGCTGGCCGGTCACCCAGTAGCGCACGCGTTCGGACACGTTCTCCATGTGGTCGCCCACGCGTTCCAGGCTGCGCCCCACGCGCATCAGCATCAGCGCCTTGGAGATGTTGCGCGGGTCCTCGAGCATGTACGTCACGAGTTCGCGCTGGATCTGCTCGTACAGGTCGTCCACCTCGTCGTCCATCGCGGTGGTCATCTCGGCGCGCTCCACGTCCCGGTCGGCGAGGGCCGTGCGCAGGTTCTGGCTCATCTCGCCCAGGCGTTCGAGCATCCGCGCGAGGTTCACGTAGCGCTTCAGGGCCGGCGCCTGCGCCAGTTCCACGCCGTCCTTGGCGACATGCACCACGTAGTCGCCCATGCGCTCGATGTCGCTGAGGCTCTTGAGGATCAGCGCCACCATCCGCAGGTCGCGCGCCACCGGCTGGTGCAGCGCGATGATCCGCAGGCACTCGGCCTCGATCTGCGCTTCCTGCGCGTCCACCTCGCGGTCGAGGGCGCGCACCTCCTCCAGCCGCTCGACGCGTTCGTGCAGCAGCACGTCGGCCGCCACCGGCAGCATCCGCTCGACGGTGGCGAGCATGTTCAGGGCGCCGTTCAGTACGGCTCTCAGGTCGCTTTCAAGGGCTTCACGCATGGGCACTCCTGTGGGTGAACGTACCACCCGGAGGTGGGGAAAAGGTCAGGGAACCGTCACGCCGCGCCGCGTGGCGTCCACGGGGGCACACCGGGGCCAGCGGCTCAGCCGCCCAGGCCGGAGACACCCGGCAGCGTGAAGCAAAAGGCGTTGCGCTGCCCGCGCCGCTCGGCCCAGGTCTGTCCGCCCCAGCCCTGCACGATGCTCCGCACGATGTACAGGCCCATGCCGCTGCCCTGGCCGGTCGCGCTGTGCCCGCGCGTGTGCGCCCGGAACAGGCTGTCGGTGTCGGTGAGCGCCGCGCCGTCGTCCAGCACGCAGACCTCCACCCACGTGCCGCGCCCGGCCGTCTGCACGTCCACCGGGTGCCCCGCCGGGCCGTACTTCAGCGCGTTCTCGATCAGGTTCAGCAGGACCTGCAGCAGCTTGTCGGGGTCGGCCCGCACCAGGTGGTCCGGACCGAAACTCAGTGTGGCCTGCCGTGCCAGCAGTTCCGGCGCCAGCAGCCGCTCGGCCCGCGCGAAGGCCTCCGCCAGGGGAAGCGTGCGCGCCCGCGTGGGCCGGAACCCCACCGCGAGGTCCTCGACCAGGCGCGCCAGGCGCTCGGTTTCCTGCAGGCCCTGGCGCACGAAGTTCTGCGCGAGTTCCTGCGGCATGTCGTACTCCAGCGCCTCCAGCACGCCGCGCAGCGCCGCCACGGGCGTGCGGAACTCGTGCGACAGCACTGCAGTCGCCTCGCGCAGCTCCGCCTCGCGGCGACGGTGCTCGGTCACGTCCTCCACGATCAGGGCCGAGTGCGTGTCGTCCCGGGTGGCCGTGCAGCGCAGCGTGCGGCCCGAGACCTCCAGTTCCAGCTCCCCGCCGCGCTCCAGCAGCGCTTCCAGGGTGTGCCGGCGCACGATCTCCAGCACCGGGCGGCCCTCTGCCCGCTCCTGCGGTACGCCCCACAGCCGCGCGGCGGCGGCATTCACGCGCGTGACCACGCCCGCGCGGGTCAGCAGGACGGCCTGCGGCAGTGCGTCCATCCACATGATCCACTCCTCCGCCGCGCCCTGGGTCGGCACGTCGCCGGCCGCCGCGCGCCGCACCGTCACGCCGGCGCCGTCCACGGCCGCATGCGGTAGCCCTTGCCGCGCACCGTCTCCAGAAAGCCCGGCCGGCCCGGATCGTCTCCCAGGTGCGCCCGCAGCTGCGTGACGTGCTGGTCCACCGTGCGCTCGCCGCCCAGGAAGTCCGCGCCCCAGACCTTGTCCAGCAGTTCCGTGCGCGAGTACACCCGCCCCACGTTCTGGGCCAGGAACGCCAGCAGGTCGAACTCGCGCCGCGTGAGGTTCAGCCGCGCGCCGCCCACGCGCGCCTCGGCCGCGCCGAGGTCCACGTTCAGGGGGCCGTTCGCCAGCACCGCCGGCACCTGTGGCTGCGCGCGGCGCAGCAGGGCCCGCACGCGCGCCACGAGTTCCGCCGCGGAAAAGGGCTTGGTCAGGTAATCGTCCGCGCCGGACTCCAGGCCCTCGACCCGTTCGGCCTCGGCCGCGCGCGCCGTGAGCATCAGCACCGGCATGCGCCGCAGGTCCGGGTCGCCGCGCAGCCGACGCAAAAAGCCCAGGCCGCTCTCGCCGGGCAGCATCCAGTCCAGCACCAGCGCGTCCGCGCCCGAGAGCGCTTCCAGCCCTCCCGCCGTGGAGGGCAGGGCCGTGACGGTGAGCCCCGCGCGCTCCAGGTGAAAGCGCAGGACATCCCGCACGGTGCCCTCGTCCTCTATGACAACCACGTGGCTCATCCCTTCCATTCTGCGATCACAGGTCAGGGGGATGTCAGGGTCGCGGCCGGGCGCGTCCAAGTCTGCCGGCCTGGGGCAGGGAACGGGGCGCCGACTGTCCTCCGGCTTCCTGATGTCCGGCGCGCGGCTGCGCTACCCTGCGGGCGCCACGGTCCCGCGTCGGGGGCGTGGGGGTGGGCAGCGGACGACATCCCTCTCCAGGCCGTTCTGCGAGACGCCGAGTGCCCCCCCGGGAGTGAGCATGCGCAAGTACTACACGTCGGAATCCGTCTCGGAAGGTCATCCGGACAAACTCGCGGACTTCATCTCTGACTCGGTGCTGGACGAGTTCCTGCGGCAGGAGCCGGGGAGCCGCGTGGCGGTCGAGACGCTGCTGACCACCGGCATGGCGGTCGTGGCGGGCGAGGTCACCGCGCAGCACGCGCACGTGGACGTGCAGAGGACCGTGCGCGAGGCGGTCATGAAGGTGGGCTACACCCGCGCGAACTACGGCTTCGACGCCGAGTACAGCGCCGTGCTGGTGTCCATCCACGAGCAGAGCCCCGAGATCGCCGGGGGCGTGAGCAGCAGCGAGGAGTGGCGCGCGATGACCGAAGAGGAGCGCGCCCGCCCGGAGAACGCGCACTCCGAGGTGGGCGCCGGCGACCAGGGCCTGATGTTCGGGTACGCGACCGACGAGACGCCGGAACTCATGCCGCTGCCGATCTCGCTGGCGCACGCGCTCACGCGCCGGCTGGCACAGCTGCGCAAGGACGGCACGCTGCCGTACCTGCGCCCGGACGCCAAGGCGCAGGTGACGGTGGTGCGCGACGGCGAGCCGCATGACGCGCGCACCACCGCCGTGGACACCATCGTGATCAGCACGCAGCACGCCGACGACGCGACGCAGGAGCAGATCCGCGCGGACATGCTCGAGCACGTGATCCGCCCGGTGATCCCGGCCGAGTACCTGACGCCCGAGACGAAGTACTTCATCAACCCCAGCGGGCGCTTCGTGATCGGCGGGCCGCACGGCGACACCGGCCTGACGGGGCGCAAGATCATCGTGGATACCTACGGCGGCGCGGTGCCGCACGGCGGCGGAGCGTTCTCCGGCAAGGACCCCACGAAGGTGGACCGCTCGGCGGCGTACTACGCCCGTTACATCGCCAAGAACCTCGTGGCGGCGGGCCTGGCGCGCCGGGCACTGGTCGAGGTGGCGTACGCCATCGGCCGCGCCGGCCCCGTGAGTCTGCGGGTGGACACCTACGGCACCGGCACGGTCAGCGACGAGGAGCTGGCCGCACTCGTCGCCGAGCACTTTGACGCGCGCCCACAGGCGATCATCGCGCAGCTCGATCTGCGCCGGCCCATCTACGCGCAGACCGCCGCGTACGGGCACTTCGGCCGCCCGGAGTTCCCGTGGGAGCAGACGGACCGGGCGCAGGCGCTCAGGGCGGCCGCGCAGGGCTGAGCGCAGCGCAGTCTGGAGGCCGGCGGTCACGTGCGCCGGCCTCTTTCGTTGGCCCCGGTCATGACGTGATCACGGGCCGCTGCACATGCTTCCCTCCATCGCGCCCCGCCGGACGGCCCGGCGCGATGGAGGGAAGCATGCAGCACGCACGCGCCGCGACCACCCTGTTGGGGCTGGCCCTGTGCTCGGGGGGCACGGGCTACGCCTTCGACACCGGCCACCACGCCGACCTGACCCGCGAGGTGCTGGCGGAGGCCGGCATGAACGACACCGCCATCCGCGCCGCGCAGGTCGAGAACTGGCTGGTGGACTATTACTCGTCCAGCCCCACGGCCTTCGGGGACGTGCAGTCGGCGGCCGAGAAGCTGCACGCGGACAACCTGTTCTCGCCGGCGGCCGTCACGAACTACTGGGACCGCTACGTCACGAACGCCCGCGCCGCCTTCCACGAGGCGGCGACCCGGGGCGATGCCCGGCAGGTCGTGGCGCTGCTGGGCATGAGCCTGCACAGCGTGCAGGACTTCTACTCGCACTCGAACTGGGCCGAGCTGCAACCGCCCCCGTCCGGCGTGGACTACGCCACGCTGACGTGGTTTGACGCGCCCGCCGCCCGGCGCGCCGGCGTGAAGACCGGCAAGGCCAGCACCAGCAACGCCGCCGGCCAGACCCCGCACGGCGGGTACAGCAGCGGCATGAACCACGACTCCTACGTGCGTCCGAACTGGGACCGGGCGTACGTGCTGGCCTACGCGGGCGCGCGGCAGTGGGTGAACCAGGCCCGGCTGTGGGTTTCGGAGGTCAACCCGAATGTCTGGAACGCCGCGCGGACCCTGACCCTGAGCGGCGAAGACATGGAGCGCCTGGGCAAGGACCAGGAGGCCCTGTACCGCATCTCCGAGTGGGTCAAGAACGTGAGCGGCTCCGAGGACGGCCACTGGAAGGGCAATGGCAGCGGCGTCCGTACAGATTTCCTGGGATTCTCCGCGAAGTGGGTGGCGCTGACGCTCGACTCGGTGTTCGAGGAGGACTTCAAGACCCGCAAGTGGCACCAGCTGCTGGCAGGCGGGCTGCGCGGCGCGCTCGACCTGAACGTGAACGCCCCGCCGCCCGCGCCGGCCCCGGCTGTGGCCCGCGTGGCGCTGAACAAGCGCGCGGTGGTTCTGCGGACCGTCTCGGCGCGCGACCTGAACAACGCGGACGGCGTGTTCGGTGTGGGCGGCAACGCGGACATGTACGCCCGCATCCGCGTGCAGAACCAGGAGTTCATCGAGGCCATGCAACTCGACAGGGAGAGCATCCGGCCCGCGTGGACGACCATCCGCTTCATCGACGCGGACATTCCGTTCGTTTCTGTCCACTACGAGCTGTGGGACGAGGACGGCGTGCTGAACGGCGACGACGAGCACCTGGACGTTCACCCGGACGGCCGCTTCAAGAACCTGGATTTCCTGTTCAACATGACCACGCACCGCGTCGGCGGGATCGGCCTGGACGGCGTCTTCGACTCGGACGCGCGGCTGCTGACCATCCAGGGCACCGCGTCGGACCGCGCCCGGATCCAGTTCTTCATCACGTCCAGAACGCTGGCCCGCACGGTGATCCGGCCCTTCCCCGGCCGCCCGCCGGTGCTTCAGCCCATAGAGCCGCCCGTGCTCCAGCCCACGACGCCCTAGCGGCCCGCCTCGCGCTGGGCGAGCAGGGCGGCCTCCACGCGGTTACGCACCTGGAGTTTTTGCAGGATGTTCGTCATGTAGTGCTTGACCGTCTTCTCCGTGAGGTCCAGGTCCCGGCCGATCTCCTTGTTGCTCCGGCCCGACGCGACGCCCTCCAGGATCTGCCGTTCGCGCGGCGTGAGGTCGCTCAGCGGGTGGTGCGCGCCGCGGCCCGGCGCGGCCATCTCGACCAGCACGCCCGCCGCGAGGGTCGGCGTGATGTACACCTCGCCCGCGTACACCGAGCGGACGATGCGCCGCAGTTCGCGCCCCGACACGCCTTTGAGGATGTACCCGCGCGCTCCGGCCTTCAGCGCGGACAGCACGTCGGCCTCCTCCTCGCTGAAGGTCAGCATCACGATCTTCGTGACGGGGCACGCGGCGGTCACGGCCCGCGCGGCGTGCATCCCGCCGCCCGGCAGGTTCAGGTCGAGCAGCAGCAGGTCCGGCAGCAGCGCCGTGCACAGCCGCAGGGCGTCGTCGGCGCTGCCGCCCTCGCCGACCACCTCCAGGCCCGATTCGGCGCCCAGCGTGGCGGCCACGCCCTCGCGGAACAGCGGGTGGTCGTCCACGATCACGATCCGGACGGCGTCGGTGTGGGGTTCGGTGGCATCAGTCATCGCGGTCCTCCGGGTGTGATTCCGCGGGGTGCAGGGGCACCCTCGCCTCGACGGCGGTGCCGCCTTCTGGCCGGGCCGTCACGGTGAAGGTGCCGCCCAGGCTCTCGGCGCGCTCGCGCATGCCCACCAGACCCAGGTGCCCCTCGCGCGCTCCGCCGGTCCACGTGAAGCCCGGCCCCCCGTCCGTGATCCGCAGGGTCAGCCAGCCGCCCTGCGCGTCCGCGTGCACGGCCGACGCGCGGCCCGGGGCATGCCGGGCCGCGTTGTTCAGAGCTTCCTGCACGATCCGGAAGGCCGTGATCTTCACCGGCAGCGGCACGCCGTCCGGCAGCGCCTCGGCGTGCAGGGTGGCGTCCACACCGGTCCGGCGGCGGTGGTCGCGCAGCGCCCGCTCCAGGGTCTCGTGCAGGCTCAGGCCCAGCAGGTCCGGCAACCGCAGGTCCGTGGCGATGGCGCGTACCTCGCGCAGCGCGGCCTCCAGCGACTGCTCCACGCTGCGCAGCGCGGCCTCCTGCGCCGGCTGCCCGGCGGCGTGCGTGGTCAGGCTGTCCAGGCGCAGCAGCGCGTAGCTCAGGTCCTGGGCAGGGCCGTCGTGCAGGTCGCTGGACACGCGCCGCAGCACGCGCTCGCTGTGCGCCGCCGTGCGCGCCGCGGCCCGGCTCACGCGGCCGTGCAGCTGCGCGTTCTGCGTGAGCAGGCGCTCCAGCGTGCCCACCTGTTCGCGCAGCGTCGCCTGCTGCCGCCGGATGGTGTCGGACCCCCGGCGCACCAGCCCGGACAGCAGCAGGTACGTCAGCAGCGTCGTCAGGCCCACCGCCGCCCACGACCGCCGCTGGGCCTGCGCGATCTCCGCTTCCAGCGGCCCGGTCGTCTGGTAGAACTCCGCCACGGCGATCACGCGGTCGGACCCCTCGATGCGCATGGGCACGTACGTCTCGATCAGGTGCCGGAACTTGCCGCGCTGCGAGGCGTTCTCCTCGTCGCGCAGGTTCGTGATGTCCGCCGAGATCTCGCCCCGCCACGCGCGCTCCAGGTCCTCCTTGACCGGGAACACCCCCCCGGCGTCCTGGCCGTACACCACCCGGCCGCCCGGCGCCCAGATCTTGATGGACACGATCTCGCGGCCCAGCGGCGTGGTCGCCAGCAGGTGCTCGATGGCATCCCTGCGCTCGGCCGACAGCCACGTCGAGGACCCCAGTTCCTGGAGCTGCGTGACCAGGAAGTTCTCCACATACAGCGCCGCCGTGGCCGCCGTGCGGTGGATCACGCCCTGGCGGATCTGCGCGCCCACCCACCACCCGGTCACCAGCATGCTGATCAGCAGCACCAGCAGGCTTGCCAGGTTGAAGCGCGCCGCGAGGCTCAGGTCACCCCAGCGCCACGCCGGGCGACCACGGGCGCGCCGCACGGGAACAGTCAGGGCCATACCGCATTATCCGGCGCCGCCGCGCGGCCGGGCAGTGGACCAAGGTCGGGGGCCCGCCCGTCAGCGGCTCTCGGCGTTCAGCACAGCCGCCTGCGTCTCGCGCTCGCGGTAGACGTCCTCGTGCTTGCGGCGCAGGGCGCCGGCGCTGGCGCGCGGCACCATCTCCGAGACGTCGCCGCCGTAGCTGGCGATCTCGCGCACCATTGAGCTGCTCACGAAACTCCAGCGGGTGGCGGCCATGATGAACACCGTCTCCGCGTTGCCGATCTGGCGGTTGAGGTGCGCGATCTGGAGTTCGTACTCGTAGTCGCTCACGGCCCGCAGCCCGCGCACGATCACGCTGCCGGGCGTGCGGGCCATGTAGTCCACCAGCAGGCCGCCGAAGCTGTCCACGCCGACATTCCCGAAGTGCGCGGTCGCCTCGCGCAGGATGTCCAGGCGCTCGTCGAGCGTGAACAGGTGGCGGCCCTGCTTGCGGGCGTTGTGCATGACCGTCACGGTCACGTGGTCGAAGATCTTCGCGGCCCTGGTCAGGACGTCCATGTGGCCGCTGGTGATCGGATCGAAGGAGCCGGGAAAGACGGCGTTCATGTCCCTGGAATGGTATCCCGGCCGGCGCCCTCCGGGTCGTCCCCGGCCGACCGCTGGTACACGGTGAGGGTGTTGCTGCCGTAGCGCCGCTCCTCGAGCTCGAAGCCCGCATGTTCCGGCAGGTGCAGACGGTCCGGGTGCTGGCAGATCAGCAGGCCGCTGGACTTGAGCACGCCGCTGCGCAGCACCTGCCGCGCCAGCGCCGGGATGTCCGCCTCGTACGGCGGGTCGCTGAACACCACATCGAAAGGCCCCAGCCGCGGCAGCATGCCCCCGGAATCGCCCTTCACGATCCGGACGCGCAGCTCCAGCGCGCGGGCGTTGGCCTCCAGGGCCTTCAGGGCCCGCGCGTCTTTCTCAATCAGCGTCACGTCGTGGCCGCGGCTGGCGGCCTCCAGGCCGATGGCCCCGCTGCCGCCGTGCATGTCCAGAAACGCGGGGAACCGCGCAGCGGGCGCGCGGGCGGCGAGCAGGTCGAACAGGCTCTTGCGGATACGGGCGCCGCTGGGGCGGGCGCTCTCGGGCACGCGCAGTTCGCGGCCCTTAGCGGTGCCGCCCAGGATACGCAGGCTCAAGCGGAGGTCCTCATCCGTCCAGCGTAGCGCCCGCGTGCCCCGCACCGGCCGCCCCCAGCGCCCCGTACGCCTCGAAGGTGTCGAGCGTGCCCGGCGCGAGCTGCCAGTCCTCGCCGTCCCGCGTGGCCTGCCCGGCCTGCACCAGTCGGTTGAGTTCCGCCTCCACCCGCTGCTGCACGCGCCGCAGCGGCATGTCCGCCGCGCCCTCCACGCCGCGCCACGTCAGGAACGCGCGGTGAAAGGCGGGCAGGGCGTCCAGGCCCACCGTGGTCTCCAGGGTCCGCCAGCTCAGGGGGGGCGTCATGGGCCCTGTTCTACTCCCGCCGCCCCGCCGCGTACAATGCCCGCATGACCGACGTGCCAGGCGATCAGGGCGTCCCGGAACCCGCAGACGCTGGCCTGCTGCCCGCCGATCTGGCGCGGCAGCTCGAGGCGCTGGGCGGGCAACTGGTGTGGCGGATCGGCAAGGACGAACTCAGCGACGAGGTCGTGGTGCGTCTGGGCTTCGCGTCGGCCACGCCCCGCTTCGCGCACCTGGCCCGTCTGCGCAGCGCGGGCGACGCCGAACTCCAGGCCGCGCTGGCCGAGCACCGGGTCGTGATCGAGTGGGTGGACTGAGCGTGGTCCCCGGCGGGGCCCGGCCGCATGGTCGTTGAGGCCGCCCAGGCCTTTACCCTGCCGTTTCCGGGCACGCCGGAGCGTGCGCTCGAGTTCGTGCGGGACCCCGCGTGGGCGCTGTCGGACGTGGGCTTCCTGCGTCACCTGTCGGCGGACCAGGACGGCGTGCGCGGCGAACTGGTGGTGGCGTTGCCCGTGCTGGGCGAGGCCGACCTGCCCTTCCACAGCCGCCTGCGGCTTCTGCCGGACGGCGCGGCGCTGGACCCCGCCCCCCTGAGCGGCGAGCGCGCGTGGGTGGAGGTGCAGGGCACGGCCCGCGTGGACGGCGTCACGGACGTCGGCGCGGCGTTGGCCTTTTCATTTGTGTTCCGCGCGCACCTGAGCCTGCCGGACGGCGGCGGGTGGGGCGGCGAGGCGTTCTCGAAGATGGTGCGGGCCGCGGCGGGGCGCACCCTGGAGCGGGTGGCGCGGGAGCTGCCCGCCGGCATTGCACAGGCCATGACCCGGCAGCCGGAGTGACGGGCTGCCGGGTCATGGCCTGTGCGCTCAGCGTTCGGCTTCGGGGAAGTCCACGGTGCGGGCGTCGCTCCACAGGCCCTCGAGGTCGTAGTACTCGCGGGCGTCGCGGGTCATGATATGCACCACGACGCTCCCGCCGAAGGCGAGCAGCAGCCAGCGTTCGCTGGGACCCTCCACGCTGGGGCGCGGCAGACCGGCCTCCAGCGCCTTCTCGCGGATGTTCTCCTGCACGGCGTTGAGCTGCAGGCCGGCGGTGGCCGTGCAGATCACGAAGTAGTCCAGCGTGGAGGACACGTCGGTGAGGTCGAGCACCACGACGTCCTCGGCGCGGCGTTCGCGGGCGGCGTCCACGATGGCGCGCAGCTGCGCGTGCAGGCCGGGCTGCCGGGCGGGGGTCGTGGGGGTCAGGCGGTCAGGATCAGTGGTCATGGGGTCTCCGGAGTGGGGTTGAGCTGTTTGAGGGCGGCGAGGTGGCTGCCCGCGTCGCCGCCGAGCAGAATGCCGACTTCGCCGGGACTGACCGGGAAGCGTTCGCCCTGCAGTCTGGGGAGGTTCAGGGCGTCTGCCAGGGCGCTGGCCTGCGCGACATCCTGCTGGGTGAACACCTGGCTGGCCTCGCGGCTCGCGGCCACGGTCTGGACCTGGACATCACGGTACCCCATCACGCGCAGCGCCGCGCCCAGGCCAGCGCCCAGGGCGTCGCCGCTGGCGTCCACGATGCGCACGCGCACGTCGGGCGTGGTGGCAGCCCTGGTCTGCCCCCACACCTGCGCCAGGCGCTCGCGGTTCACGGCGAGGTTGAAGGTGCCGGGAATGGTGTCGGTGGGGAGGGTGGCGAAACTCAGTTTCAGCTGGCTCAGGAAGGGCCGCAGCGAGAGCAGCACGTTCGGGTCCACGTTCGTCTCCACGCCGTTGCCGACGCCGCCCACGATCACCGGGAGCGCCGCGAGGCCCTGCGGGGTGCGCAGTTTCCCGGCGAGCTGCGTCAGCGCCTGCTTCTGGTGGTCGATGCGGCCGTAGTCGTCCCCGAAGCCCTTGCGCACGCGCAGGAACAGCACGCCCTGCTTGCCGTCCAGGTGGTGGTCGCCCGGAGCGAGCTTCAGGTTCACGCCCGCCGCGTTGTCCACCCACTCGATGCCGGGCTCCGGCACGCTCACGTCCAGACCGCCCAGCGCGTCGATCACACGTTCCGCGTAGTCGGTGCGCACGATCACGTAGGAGTCCACGTGCTCGCCCGTGATGGTCTCCACTGCCCGCGTGAGGGCCTGCGGACCGCCGTCCCAGTACTGGCTGTTCACCTTCTGCGAGGCGATGCCCCGGCGGCGGTCGAAGTCCCCGACGTTCGTGTCGCGCGGGATGTTCAGCACGTGCACGTCTGTGCCGTCCACCTTCACCAGCATCAGCGTGTCGGTGTTCGGCGGCTGGATCACGCCCTCGCGCTGGCCCTGGTCCTTGCACGGCTGGTGGTAGTAGCAGTAGATGATGTCGCGGCCCGCGATCAGCACGGTGAAATGCGGGGCCTGCCCGGGCGCCGCGCTGATCGGCGCCGCCTGCCCGCCCGCGCGGCTCACGACCGCCAGTCCGCCCAGCGTGAGGGCCGCGACGCTCAGGCCGAACACCTGCAGGGCGCGCAGGCCGGCCAGCCCACGCCCGCCGCCGGGGCGGGGCGGGGTCACGCGCCCGGCAGCGGGAAAGTCGTGGTCGATGTCAGGGAGGGGTGGGCGCTGCACGGCAAGGCATGATAGGCCCGCAGGGTCCGCGGATGCACCTGGATGCCCTTGCCCTGCAGGTACGTGACTTTCGACACGATGGAGCGCTCCAGCGCCGCATTCAGGTCGCTCAGGGCGAGTTCGCGGATGTCGGCGTTCACGCCGCGCCCCGGTTCCGAGACGTCCGCGATGTACACGCACGCCGAGACGTCGTTGCCGCCGCGCGGGCCAGTCGTGTGGTCCTCGACGGCCTCCAGGACCACGGTGTCGCGGTAGCCCCAGCGCGACAGCAGCGTGCGGGCGGCGCGGCCGTGCAGGGCCAGCGGGTGCGCGGCGTCGATGGCGCACTCGGGCGGTGCCAGGCGCAGCAGCTCGTCGTCCGGAAGGTCGCGGGCGATGTCGTGCAGGATGCCGGCCGCGTAGGCGCGCTGCTCGTCCAGGCCGTTGTTCGCGGCGATCCGGGCGGCCAGGTCTGCAACCCGCAACACGTGTTCGTACCGCCTGGGGCGCACCATCAGGCGGACGCGCTGCTCCCACCAGCCCCAGTCAGGTGCGGACAGGTCCGCGCTGGAGTGGGTAGGGAGCAGGTACGCAATCACAGCGTCATGTGGCCGAGTCTCCACATCATTGAGAAAGTATACCTCCACGGCCTGTCCGCCGTCTGATGATCCGGTCGCGTTTCGGCCGCGGCGGTCCCGGCGTCACAGACAGATATGCCGACCGGCACGGCCTTTCCCGGCCGTGTCCAGAATGGCTGTACCCGGTGCAGACTTCAGCGCACGGTCAGGCGTCAGGGCGGGGTCGTGGGTCCGGCCGCGGGCAGGGGCGTGGGCACGGCCTTCACCGTGAGGCGCACGCTCACGCTCTCCAGCGCCTGCGCCCCTGCCGGAACGCTCAGCGTGACGGGCGCCGTGTACGTGCCCGCGCGGTAATCCACGCGGCCGGCCACTTCGCGCAGGCGGGCCAGCAGTTCCGGCGCGGCCACCACCCGCACCGCGCTGGGCTGCACGCTCACGGCCGTGACGCGCAGGGTCGCCGGCGGGCTGGCCAGCACCACCGGCAGCGTCTTGATGGGCAGGATTCCCGTGTCCAGGCGGCGCAGCGTCACGGTGTCGGGCCGCAGGACCACGCCCTCCACCGGATCGCCGGCCGCGTCCAGGGCGATCAGGTGCGTCTCGCGCTCTCCGCCGGGCAACACGGTGGTGGGACTGGTTGCGACGCTCTGCACGGTCGTCACCACCCGGCCGGGCCCGCTCACGCTGGCGTCCGTGGGCGTCACCTGATAGCGGGGCAGGCTGGTCTCGGACGGCGCGGTCACGCTCAGGGTGATCGGCAGGGTGCGCACCACCTGGGTGTCCACGAAGCCCTGCACGCGGTCCGGCGTGCGGCGGCTGACGGTCGTGCCACTGGGCGCCGTGATCGTCACCGGCCGGCTGAAGCTGCCCTCGGGCTCTCCCGTCACGTCCACGATGGCCTCGATGCTCTCGGGACGCAGTTCCCGCAGGCGGTCCGGGCGGCCCGACAGCGTCACGCGCACGGTGGCGGGGTTCAGGTCGCTGAACGCGCGCGTGCCCTCTCCGCGGCCGCCGGTGGTATCGCGCACCGTGACCGGCACGTCGAAGCCCTGCTCGACGTTCGCGCGTCGGTTCGACGTCGCCAGGAACCACAGGGTCAGCGCGATCAGCAGTGACAGCAGCTTGGGGCCCAGGTTGTGCACGGTACGCATCCAGATGTAGCGCGGCTGGGTCCAGCGCCGTCCGGCCTCCAGCCCGGAACGCCATACAGACGGCCCGCCGCTCACGCCCGCTCCCGGAAGGTCTCAGTGCCGGCCGCCACGCCCTCGGCCGGGGCCGGCATCCCGCCCACGCTGCCGTGGTCGTAGATCAGGGCGCGCAGCTGCTCACGCAGCTCGGCGCCGTTCAGGTCCGGGCCCAGCCGGCCGCCCAGCGCGATCCGCATGCTGCCGCGCTCCTCGCTGACGACCAGCACGACGGCGTCCGTTACCTCGGACAGCCCGAGGGCCGCGCGGTGGCGCGTGCCGTAGCGCCGGTACGTGCCGTCGCTGGACTGCAGCGGAAACAGGCATCCGGCCGACACCACCCGCGAGCCCTGGATGATCACCCCGCCGTCGTGCAGCGGGGCGTTGCGGGCGAACAGCGCTTCCAGGAACGGCACGCTCACCACGGCGTCCAGGGTCACGCCCGTCTCGGCGTACTCGCCCAGCGGCGTGCGGCGCTCGATGGCGATCAGCGCGCCGATGCGCCGCTCCGCGAGGCGCTCCATGCTCCGCACCACCGCCTGGAGCGCCGCCACGCCCGCCGAGACGTCGCGCCCGCGGGGTCGGCCCACACGTTCCAGCGCCGCGCGCAGTTCCGGCTGGAACACCACGACCAGCGCGAACAGGCCCACCGTGCCCGCGCGCCCCAGCAGGAAACTCAGGGTGGTGAGGTTCAGCAGCAGCGCCGCCATCCACACGCCCGCGAACACCACGATGCCGCGCACCACATTCACGGCGCGCGTCCCGGCCACGAGCAGGTAGGCCTGATACACCAGGAAGGTGACCAGCAGGATGTCCAGAACATCCCGGAAACTCACCAGACCGAAGACCGTGGACATGGGGTGGCGGAAGGCTCCTTGTGGCCGGGAGAAACGGGGCGGGGCGGACGCGTGCGCGACCACTATA
The DNA here is from genome assembly GCF_014201805.1 of Deinococcus metalli. NCBI lineage: Bacteria > Thermotogati > Deinococcota > Deinococci > Deinococcales > Deinococcaceae > Deinococcus > Deinococcus metalli. Next base: position 185,547 of record NZ_JACHFK010000007.1, read on the forward strand.
CGGCGCGAAGATGTGTGCCCGCTGCCAGTCACGGCGCGCCGGCCCGGCCTAGCCTCGGCCCAGGTCACCCCGGAGGTCACGCATGAACATCCGCTTTCTTGGTCACAGCGCTTTTCTGCTCCACAGCGGCGAGCACCGCGTGCTGCTCGATCCCTTCCTGAGCCACAATCCCAAGAGTCCCGTCACGCTGCGTGAGGCGCTGGAGTGGAAGCTCAGCGCCGTGCTGATCAGCCACGCGCACGGCGACCACTGGGGCGACGCGCTGGAATTCGGCAAGGCCGGCGTCCCCATCGTCGGCACGGCCGAGATCGGCGGGTACGCGCAGAAGCACGGCGCTGCGAACGCCGTCGGCATGAACATCGGCGGCACGTACTCGGCCGAATGGGGCAGCGTCTATCTCACGCCCGCGTGGCACTCCAGCTCCTTCCCGGACGGCACCTACGGCGGCATGCCCACCGGCCTGGTCATCGAGATGGGCGGCAAGCGCGTGTACTTCGCGGGCGATACCTGCCTGTTCAGCGACATGCGTCTCATCGGCGACCGTGGCCTGGACGCCGCGATCCTGCCCGTCGGCGACCACTACACCATGGGCCCCGAGGAAGCCGGGCGCTGCCTGGACCTGCTGCGCCCGAAAGTCGCCATTCCCATGCACTACGGCACCTTCCCGGCCCTGACCGGTGACCCGCAGGTCTTTGCCGCGGCCGGCCGGGCGCTGGGCGTAGATGTGCGCGTGCTGGAGCCGGGCGACACGACCGAGCTGTAACGACGCGGAAGGCGGATGGCTGGAGGCACGGCGCCCTGGCCATCTGCTTTTTTAGCCCCGCTTGACCACCTGGCCCGCCGCGAGGGGCGCGTCGCGCTCGTCGGGCAGGCGGGTCTGGCCGGGCGTGGGCTGTGGGAACTGCGGGTTGGCCTTGCGGCCCGCGTCGTGCGGGTACGTGCGGGAATCCACCTTCACGTCCGACTCGGGGCGGACCTTGAAGCGGCTGGTGCGGGCCGGGACGCCCATGGCGATGCCGTGCGGGGGGATGTCGTCGCGCAGCAGGGCGTGGGTGGCGAGCATGGCGTCGTCGCTGACCACCGCGCCGGCCAGGATGGTCGAGTGGTACGTGATGCGCGCGCCGCGCCCGATCACGGTCCTCTTCAGGGTCACGTCCGGGCCGTCGAGCACCGAGTGCGTGTGGCTGTAGATGTTCACGTAGTCGCTGACCGAGGCGTCGTCGTGCAGCTCGATGCCGCCGATGTCGTCGAGCAGCACGTGGCGGTGGACGACCACGTTGTCGCCGACCTCCATGTTGTAGCCGACCGAGAACTCCACGTTCTGCCAGCACTTGAAGTCCGCGCCCACCCGCCTGAAGATGTGCCCCGCCAGCACCCGGCGGACCGGGATGCCCAGCACCGGATTCTGCCCGACGGGCGTCAGGTCGAGGGTCTTCCACAGCCACAGCAGCGGCTTGACCCGCGCGAACTTCTCCTGGTCGGTCGCCATGTAGTACTCGGCCTCGAAGGTGACGTTGCGCGAGTCGAGGTTCAGCGCGGCCAGCGGCGCGTCCGCCGTGAGCTGCTCGTACGCGCGACCGTACATCGCCTCGGCGAGGATCTCGCGGGCCAGCCGCACCCGGTCCGTGCCGGGATCGGCGAGCCTGCCGTCCAGATCGCGGACGAAGTCACTGAAAGTCGCCTGGGCACCCGCGTCGATGTTCACCGGAATGAGCCACGTCACAGCCGACACTGTACTGCCCCGCAGTAGAAAATAAAGTGGGCTGCTCTGCACGGGCGGACAGGCTCTACACTGCCACCCATGCTCGTCTCCGATCACGTGCAGGCGCTGCTGACCCGCGAGCGCACCCTGCTGGCCGACATCCAGGCGTTCCTGGACGCCCAGGGCGCTCCGCCCGAGGCCGTGGAGCACGCCCGCACCGCCGCCCGCCTGCTCGACGAGACCTTCCTGCTGGTGGTGGTGGGCGAATTCAACGCCGGCAAGAGTTCCTTCGTGAACGCCCTGCTGGGCGCGGCGGTGCTGCCCGAGGGGGTCACGCCCACCACGGACCGTATCTACGTCCTGGTGCACGGCGAGCAGCCCGGCCAGATGGAACCCACGCGCGATCCCTTCGTGAGCCGCCTGACGTACCCGCTGCCCAGCCTGGAGGGCGTGGCGCTGGTGGACACGCCCGGCACGAACGCCATCATCCGCCAGCATCAGGCCCTCACCGAGGGCTTCTTGCCCCGCGCGGACCTCGTGCTGTTCCTGACCAGCGCCGACCGGCCCTTCACGGAGTCCGAACGGCAGTTCCTGAGCCTGGCCGCAAAGTGGGGCCGCGCCGTGATCATGGTGGTGAACAAGGCTGACCTGCTGGAGACCCCCGAACAGAAGGCCCAGGTGCGCGAGTTCGTCGAGATCGGCGCCCGCGGCGTGCTGGGCCTCACGCCGCCGGTGCTGCTGATCTCCGCGCGGGCCGAGCAGAGGGGCGGCGATCCCGGCTTCCACGCCCTGCGCGAGGTGCTGCGCATGCGCCTGTCGGAAACGGGGCGCACCCGCCTGAAACTCCAGGGGCCGCTGGGCACCGCCGCCGAACTGCTGGGCGGCGAGGACGCCCGCGCCGACGCCGCCCGCGCGACCTTGAAAGAGGATCTGGGCATCCTGCGCGACCTGGAAGCGCAGCGCGAACGCCACCGTGAGGCCATGCTGGGCGAACTCGACGGGCAGCTCAACCGCGTCGCCCGCCTGCTCTCCGAGTTCGAGGTGCGCGCCGACCGCTTCATCGACGACAAGCTCAGGTTTTCCAACCTGCGCGGCCTCCTGAATCCCCGCGACCTTGAGGAAGCGTTCCGGCGCGAGGCGGTGGCCGACCTTCCGGACGCCATCGACCGTCAGTTCGGCTCCATGATCGACCGCTTCGTGGAGGCCAACCTGCACTTCTGGGAGGACGTGCAGGCGTTCCTGATCCGCCGCCAGCCGTCCAACGAGGTCGCCCGCACGCGCTTCTCCTACGACCGGGGCGCGCTGCTGGAGGGTATCGCCGGCAGCGCCCGCGAACACCTGGAACTCACCACCGAGCAGGAACTCGGCCGGCAGCTCTCCCGGGACGCCGAGGACGCCATGAAGGGCGCGGTCGGCGGGCTCGCGGGCGGCCTGGGCATCGGCGCGACGCTGGGCGTGCTGGTGGGCGCGTCCGCCCTGGACTTCACGGGCGGTATTCTCGCTGGCCTCACGCTGGGTAGCCTGGGCCTGTTCGTGCTGCCCAACAAACGCCTCCAGGCACACCGGCAGCTGCGAGACAAGGTCGCCGCGCTACGCGAGGCCCTCGAACGCATCGTCCGGCGCGAGTACGAGCGCGAACAGGAACGCGCCGACGCGCGGCTGCGCGACGCGATCAGTCCCTACACCCGCTTCACCGAACACGAGCAGGTGCGGCTGGCCGGCGCGCAGACGCGGTCGGCTGCGCTGCGGGCCGAACTCGACGCGCTGAAGGCGGACGTCGGGGGGCTGGGGTAGGGGAGAGGCACTGCCCATACTCGGTCAGGCATCCGGCCGACCGTCGGACAGGGTCGCGGGTGAAGTCGCTGTCGTGGTCAGCTGTTCAGGGCAGCGTGGAGTGGATGAAAGCCGTCCTGAAAGCTGGTCTGAGTACCACACGTCCGGCGGGCACGCAACGGTGACGCTGTCCAGCAGGGTCAGGCGCTGCATCGGCGGCGCGTCGGCCGAATGGCGAGGGGCCGTCCCGACCGGGTGAATGGCCCCTGCTTCACCTGCCCCAATTTTCCGCTAGCATCGGCGGCGCATCTGACCTACACAAGCTCACCCGGCTTCATGTCCACGCCTTAAGCTGAATCGATTCAGTTCCCTCCCCAAGGAGACCCTATGACCCAGCCCACGCAGCCCCGTATTACCGTCTGGCACGAGTACCGCCACGAGCACGAGAACCCCAAGGTGGCCGCCGTCTATCCGCAGGGGATGCACGTGGCAATGGCCGACGGCCTGAAGGCCCACGGCTTCACGGACGTCCGCACCGCGACCCTCGACGAGCCCGAGCACGGTCTGACCGACGAGGTGCTCAGCAGTACCGACGTGCTGCTGTGGTGGGGCCACAAGGCGCACGGCGACGTCAGCGACGTCATTGCCGAGAAGGTCGTGCAGCGCGTGTGGGACGGCATGGGCCTGATCGTGCTGCACTCCGGGCACTTCAGCAAGCCCTTCAAGCGGCTCATGGGCACGTCCTGCGACCTGAAGTGGCGCGAGGCGACCGACAAGGAGCGCCTGTGGGTCGTGGACCCCAGCCACCCCATCGCGCACGGCGTCGGCGAGTACCTCGAGATCGAGGCCGAGGAGATGTACGGCGAGCACTTCGACATCCCCACACCGGACGAGCTGATCTTCGTGAGCTGGTTCTCGGGCGGCGAGGTCTTCCGGTCCGGCTGCACCTTCCGGCGCGGCAGCGGCAAGATCTTCTACTTCCGCCCCGGCCACGAGACCTACCCCACGTACTTCCACGACGGCGTGCGTCAGGTCATTGCCAACGCCGCCCGCTGGACCGCGCCGACCGCCAGCGCGCCGCGCGCCTTCGGCAACCGCCAGCCGCTCGAAGCGTTGCCGGAGCCCAAGTGACCGCGCCCACCAAGGTCGTCAGCGCGGCGATCATCGGCGCGGGCGGGATCTCCAAGCGGCACTACGACGGCTACAAGCAGGCGGGCGTGAACGTGGTGGCCATCGTGGACGCCAGCGAGGCGATCCGGCAGCTGCGCGAGAAGGAATGGGAGGTGCGCGCCTACGCCAGCTTCGAGGAGCTGCTCGAGCACGAGGACGTGCAGGCGGTCAGCATCTGCACCCCGAACGCGTACCACGCGCCGGCCACCATCGCCGCGCTCGACCGGGGCATCCACGTGTTGTGCGAGAAGCCGCTGTCGCTGGACCTGGACGCGTGTGACGCCATGATCGCCGCGGCCCGCCGGAGCGGCACGGTGCTGCAGACCGGGCACCACCTGCGCTCCAATCCCCTGGCGCGCACGGCCAAGCGCCTGATCGACGAGGGCCGCATCGGACGCGTGGCGTTCATGCGGCTGCGTCAGGCGCACGACTGGGGCGGCGCGGAGCAGGTGCGCGGCGTGTTCGGCAGCCTCGCGGCGTCCGGCGGCGGCACGCTGCTCGACAACGGCTGCCACATGATGGACCTCGCGCGCTACTTCGGCGGCGACGTGCGCAGCATCTACGCCCGCATGGCCACCCTGAAGTTCCAGATCGAGGTGGAGGACACCAGCGTCGCCACGCTGGACTTCGAGAGCGGGGCCATTGCCAGCGTCGAGAACGCGTGGACGGCCACCGGCTGGGAGGAGAGCTTCTTCGTGTACGGCACGCAGGGCGCGCTGGAGTGCAGCAACCGCCTGGGCAAGGCCCGGCTGCGCTTCGTGAACCGCGAGTTCGGCTACGCCGACTGGGGCTCGGCCGACGAGACGTGGTACGACTTCGCCACGGTGGACAACGCACACGTCCGCAGCGTGGTGCACTTCATCGAGTCCATCGAGCAGGGCACGCCGGTGGTGTGCAGCGGCGAGGACGGCCGCGAGAGCGTGCGACTGGTGCTGGGCGCGTACGAGAGCGCCCGCACGAACCTGCCCGTGCCTCTGACCCTGGCGCCGCAGCCGGTCTGACGGTCAGAGGAACGCGCGCCGGGCGAAGGCCTCGGCGCGCGTCGTGTTGTTCCGTGGTCAGCGTCAGGGCGGGGAGGCTGCCTCCCCGCCCGCCGTGCGGCATCCCTGCACCTCGGCGATCAGGTGCTCGAGCAGCCACGCCTCGTAGTCGTCGGGGGTCCAGCCGAACTCGCCGACGAGTTCCAGGTACACCTCCGCGCGGGTCAGGGCCAGGTAGGCGGCCCGGAAGCGTGCGGCGTTGAGGTGGGCGTCCTCGGCCCACGCGCCGACGATCCGGCCGATGTTCGTGCGCCGTCCGTCGAGGGCCGCGCGCAGTTCCTGAGCCGCCTCGGGGTCGGTCGCGGCGGCCGCAGCGTAGATGGTCATCATCCGGGCGCCAAGCTCCCACTGACGGCGCGTGGCGTGCGCGGCGAGCCGCAGCCGGTCGGTGAGGTGGGGCTGCTCGCCGGCCAGGCGGTACGTGTCGCGCTGACCGGTGGCCTGGTGCCACGCCTCGCGGATGGCCGCGAGCAGGGTGCGTTTGTTGGTGAAGGCCCCGTACACCGTGCTCACGGCCACGCCGGCGCGCTGGGCGATGGCGTCCATGGTGGTGCCGGCGTAGCCCGTGTTCAGAAACAGCTCGGTGGCCGCCTGCACGATCAGGTCGCGGGTGGCCTGGGCCTGTCGCTGACGGTGGGTCATACGGGGGCGAACATTGCTTTCTGCCATCAAGAGGAGTATAACTCAAGTCACTGTAGTCTCACTCCACTCAATGGAGGTCTACTATGAAGCTGGATGCAGATGTGACCGTCGTGAGCGACATGATCGAGCGGGCCTTCAACCGGGGTGACCTGAGCGCCGTGGACGACCTGCTGCTCCCCGCCGCCACCGACCACCAGGAAGCCCCCGGTGTGAACTTCCCTCAGCATCTCAAGGGCGTCGTCACCATGCTCCGGACGGCCTTTCCCGACCTGCACTTCGAGATCAAGCACATCATGTCCAGCGGCGATGTCGTCGCCATGCACTCGGTCATGACGGGCACCCACCTCGGGCCTCTGCGCGACCTGCCCGCCACCCGGCGCGGCGTGCGCGTCCGGCACATGCACTTCGTGCGCATCGAGCAGGGCCGCGGGGCCGAGCTGTGGCACCTGTGGGACACCCCGTCCATGATGAAACAGCTGACCGGTCCCGCGCCGACCGCGTGACGTCCTGAGAGCGGCTACAGTCCCTCGGCTTCCCGCACGATGCCCAGCACGCGCTCACGCACCTGACGCTCCTCGCTGAGGTAGCGCTGGGCGCTCATCTGCACCCCGATCGCTGCGACGACCGGTCCGCCGCCGTGGGCGTCCGGCGCGTGGTACGGCACGCCCAGTGTGCACTGGCCGGTCACCCACTCCTCGATCGAGTACGCGTAGCCCAGCTTGCGGACCTTGGCGACCTCGGTGCGCCACTCGTCCAGGGACGTGATCGAGCTGGGCGTGCACGACGCGAAGGTGCGCGGCGTGATCTCCGCGTGCGCGTACAGGATCTTGCCGCTCGCGGTGGCGGTCGCGGGAAGGTATACGTCCAGCGGCATGTCCACGTCCGCGTCCGGGTGGCGCTCGCGGATCGCGGCGACGACCTCCTCGCCTTCCAGGATGCACAGGAAGGCCACCGACCGCACTTCCAGCGCCAGGCGTGTGATCAACGCGCGGGCCTCCTGGAACCACGGCAGGGCGGCCGTGAGCTGCGCGCCCATCTCTGCGAGGTGCCACGACAGGCGGTACTTGCCGGCGGGGGTGCGGCGCAGGAACCCGGCCTCGGTCAGGCCGGCGAGGTACGCGTGGGCGGTGGCGCGCGGCACGTTCAGGTGCGCGGCCAGGGCGCGCACGCCCCACTCGGGCTGCTCGGCGCTGAAGGCCCCGAGGATGGTCGCCGCTTTCTGGAGAGACAGCACCCGTCCAGCCTACACGGACAAGGGCAGATCTGTACACCGCTCCTTCCTTCACCTGACCGCGCGTCCCTACACTGCCGGGAATGCGTCCCGTTCCGCTGCTCCTGCCGCTCCTGCTCTCGCCGCTGTGCGCGCTGGCCGCAGCGCCCGCCCCCGACGCCCGCGCGGCCCAGGTCCAGCGCGGCGAGGTGCTGTACTACCAGGCCTGCGCGATCTGCCACGGCGACCGGCGCGAGGGCCTGAGTGGCCCCGCCCTGAGCGGCCCGGATTTTGAGGCGACCTTCGGTGGCGGTCAGGTCGCGGCCCTGCACACCGTGATCGCCGTGACCATGCCCGACGAGCGCCCCGGCAGCCTCAGCGCGCAGGAGGCGCTGGACGTCACGGCCTACCTGCTCGACACGAGCGGCCTGCCCCGCCCGGACGGCGAACTCGGCGCTGCGTCGCTGGACGCGCTCCCCACCCGCGCGCGTTGACGCTCCCCGCTCAGCCCTCGCCGCGCAGGTACGCGAGCATCAGCGCGCCCGTGGCCGCCAGCGCGTCCGTGTGCGTGCGCTCGTAGGCGTGGCTGGCGTCCACGCCCGGCCCGATCAGCGCCACGGGGTAATCCCCGCCGGCCCGCCACGCGGCCGTGCCGTCCGACGAGTAGAAGGGATACAGGTCGACCCGCAGCTCCAGCCCGGCCGCGCGGGCCGCGGCGCGCAGGCGGTTGCCCAGGGCGTGGTCGTACGGCCCACCGCTGTCGGCCACGCATAGCGTCACGTGGTGCTCGCTGCTCTGCTGGCCCTCGCCCACCGCCGCCATGTCCACCGCGACCAGCTCGTCGGTATGCGGGGGGATGCCGGTCGCCGCGCCGTGCCCCACCTCCTCATAGGTGGTCACGTGGAACGCGGCCGTGTGCGCGGGCGGACCGGCCAGCAGCGCCCGCGTCACGCCCAGGAACACCGCCACCGCCGCCTTGTTGTCGAGGTGCCGGGCCTTGACGTACCCGGCCGGGGTCACGCGCGGCCGCGCGTCGAAGCTCACGAAGTCGCCCACCGCCACGCCCAGCGCCCGCGTGTCGTCCGCGGTCCACGTGGGCTCGTCCAGCCGGACCTCCATGACGGACTGCTCGCGTTGCAGAGTGCGCAGCGCCGCGCCGTGCACATGCGTGCTCTGCCGGACATTCACGACCGTGCCCGTGACCACCCGGCCCGACTGGGTGTGCACGCGCACGTCCTCGCCCTCCACGGTCGCCCAGTCGTAACCGCCCAGCGCCGAGAGCGTCACGCGGCCGCTGCGCTTGATGAACTTCACCATCGCGCCCAGCGTGTCCACGTGCCCGCTGAAGGTCACGTGACGCTCGCCGGTGCCGGGCAGTTCCCACGTCAGCGCGCCCTTGCGCGTGCGCGTGGGCGTGATCCCCAGCGCCCGCAACTCGTCCTCGATCAGCGCCACCGCCTCCTGCGTGAAGCCGGTCGGGCTGGGCGTATCCAGCAGCCGCACGAGGACGTCCAGCGTGAACGGCAGGTCGAGCGTGCTCACGCGCACACCGGTGGCACGGAGGCAGGACTGGCGCCCGTGGGCGCAAAGGAGGCACGGATCGGGTGGCGCTGCGCGTTCGGCAGCACAGGGGCCGTCGGGATCATATGGCCGGCATCATAGCGGCCGGCACTTAGGGTCGGATCATGCCCAGGTCGGGACCACTCGGCGCGGGCACCGGCGCCGCGCAGGGCACCCGCCCGCGGCCTCCACGCCGGACACTCCCGCTGTGACGCTCAGTCCTCCTTGACGGTCATGATGCTCAGGCCGGCGTCCACGTACATGGTCTGCCCGGTCACGCCGCTGCCGAGGTCCGACAGCAGGAACAGCGCCAGCTTGCCCACTTCCTCGGGCGTGGCGTTGCGGCCGAACGCCGCGTTGCGCGCGCCCTTGTCGTACAGCCCGCCGAAGCCCGGGATGCTGCGCGCCGCGATGGTCCGCATCGGGCCGGCCGAGATGGTGTTCACGCGGATCTCGCGGTCCCCCAGATCCGCCGCGAGGTAGCGGGTCGCGGCTTCCAGCGCGGCCTTGGCCACACCCATCACGTTGTACTTGGGCACGACCTGCTGCGACGCGTGGTAGGTCAGGCTCACGATGCTCGCGCCGCCGCGCAGCAGCGGCTCGGCATGCCGGGCGGCGGCGACCAGCGTGTACGCGCTGACGTGCAGCGAGGTGTTCCAGTCTTCCGGCGTGGTGTCCAGGAAGCGGCCCTCCATGGCGGTGCGCGGCGCGAAGGCGATGGAGTGCACGAGGTAGTCCAGGTGCCCGAATTCGTCCCTGACCCGGGCGAACAGCGCGGCCAGGTCGGCCTCGACGGTCGCGTCGGCCTGCTGCGACCACACGCCGTCGCGGCCGGCGAGCAGCTTGTCCAGTTCACCCTTCAGGCGCTCACCCTGGTACGAGAAGCCCACCCGGCACCCGGCGGCCAGCAGCTGCTCCGCGATCGCCCAGCCGAGGCTGCGCCCGTTCGCCACACCCATCACCAGGGCCGTCTTGTCGGAAAGGTCTACGCTGACACTCATGATTCGACTCTAGCAATCCGCGGGGCCGCGCGCTTGAAGTGGGTGCAACGGGCCTGCCTGGATGTGAGCGAATGCGATCCGCCATCCCGCGTGAGCTGGCACGGGACGTCAGAATCCGGTGAGAGATGCCGGGGGATACTACACACCTGATGCTGCTGCGCGCCCCCCATCTGACCGCTCCCCACGCGTTCACCACGCGCGTCGGCGGCGTGTCGGTCGGCGCGTTTCGCGGCCTGAACCTCGACGACCGCCAGGACGACCCCGGCGCCGTGGCCGAGAACCGCGCCCGGCTGGCCGGCACGCTGGGCTTCGGAACATCGGCCTACGCGCGCCTGGACCAGGTGCACGGCACGCGCGTCGTGACCGTGGACGCTCCCGGCGTGTGGCAGGGCGACGCTCTGGTCACCGCCACGCCCGGCGTGCTGCTCGCCATCGGCACCGCCGACTGCTACCCGCTGCTGCTGCACGACGACCGTGCGGGCGTGGTGGGCGCCGCGCACGCCGGCTGGAAGGGCACGCTGGGGCGCATCGCGCACGAGACGGTACGTGCTATGACCGCGCTGGGCGCCGACCCGGCACACATCCACGCGGCGGTCGGCCCCGGCATCTGCGGCGAGCGCTACGGTGTCAGAGCCGACCTCGCCCGGCAGTTTGCGGACGCAGGCCTGGGCGACCACGTGATCGAGCGTCCGGAGCAGCCGCATCTCGACCTGGCGGGCGCCAACCGCGCCGTGCTGGAAGGCGCGGGCGTGCCCGCCGCGAACATCTGGGTCAGCGGTCGCTGCTCCACGGAAAGCGACTTCTACTCGTACCGCCGCGACGCCGGCGTGACCGGGCGCATGTGGGCCGTGATCGGCCTGCGCCCGCCGGTGACCGCATGAGCCTGCTGGAGCCGCGCGACGTGATCGACCACGTCACCGACATCACTCCCGGCTTCCTGGGCACGCGCGGCCTGAGCGGCCTGCTGATCGACCTCGACAACACCCTGGTGCCCTACGGCAGTTACTCGGACGCGGAGGCGGCCGGGATCATCCGCTGGGCCCGCGACCTGCAACAGCTCGGCACCGGTCTGTACCTGCTGAGCAACGCCACCGGCAAGCGCGCCGCGTACTGGCTCGAACGCCTGGAGTTCAACGGCGTGGGCCTGGCCGGCAAGCCCAACCCGCGGGCGTACCGCCGCGCCCTGCGGACGCTGGGGCTCGCGCCCCGGCAGGTGGGCATGGTCGGTGACCAGCTGTTCACGGACGTGCTGGGCGGCAACCTGGCGGGCCTGCACACCATCCTGGTGCGGCCCCTGCAGGGCAATGCGCTGCCGCACACCCGCGCCGCCCGCCGCCTCGAGCGCCTCGTGCTGCGCCGCTACGGCCACGACTGGAGAACCTGACGTGAGCCGCGCGCCCCGCCCCCCCGGAGTTCACCGTTCCCCCCGCCACTCCCCGCTCCGGCCCCACCGGGCCCCGCACCACCCGCCGCTGCACAAGGAGGAAGATCATGGCTCTCTCAATCGGTGACCGTCGCCTCGGCGCCATCCTGCTCGAACAGGGGTATGTCAACGACGCCGACCTGCAAAAGGCCCTGGTGCGCCACGCCGAGGTCGGTGGGCGCCTCGCGGAGATCCTGATCGGCTCGGGGATGGTCGGCGAGAAACGCATCGCGCGCGCCATCGAGGAAGCGCTGGGCATTCCGCTGGTGAACCTGATGGTCGTGCAGCCGGACCCGCAGGCGATCATGGCGGTGCGCGCCCAGACGGCCCTGAGCGCCCTGGCGTTCCCGTTCGCCATCGAGGGCGGCACGCTGCGCGTCGCGCTGGTCGATCCGCTGTCCAGCGTGTCCATCGAGGCGCTCGAGGACGACTCGGGCCTGATGATCGAGCCGTACCAGGCGCTGCGCGACGAGATCAACTGGGCGGTCGCCACGCACTACCCGGAACTGGGTCTCACGCCCGTCGCGCCGCTCGACGCGGTCGAGGGCGGCATGGGCGGCGGCGGCAAGCTGGGCCAGCGCCTGATCTCGCGCGGCATGATCACCGACGCGCAGCTCCAGGTCGCGCTGGACGCGCAGCAGCAGACCGGCGAGCCGCTGGGCGCCACGCTGTACGCCCAGAAGGCCATCTCGGAAGACCAGCTGTACGACGTGCTGGCCGAGCAGATCGGCGCGGTGTACCTGAAAAACCCGCGCGACTTCAAACCCACCGACGAGGTGCTGGGCACCATGCTGCGCGCCGACGCACTTCGGCTGTCGGCCGTGCCGGTCGACGAGAGCGGCGGCAGCGTCACGGTGGTCGCCAGTGATCCCCGCAAGCGCGAGGACATCGAGGCGCTGATCGGCCGCCGCGTGCATTTCCTGCTCGCCAAGCCGCGCGACATCGAATCCCTGATCGAGCGCTACTACCCGCAGCGCGGCCGCCTGGGCGAGCAGATGGTGCAGCAGGGCACGCTGTCGCGCGCGCAGCTGCGCGAGGCGCTGCAGGTGCAGGCCCGAGAGGGCAAGGTCAAGCCGCTGGGCGAGGTGATCATCGAACTGGGCTTCGCCGGCGCGGACGAGATCGACGCGGCGCTGCAGAAGCAGAACTCCGGCGGCGGCCGCCTGGAAGACACCCTGGTGCAGTCCGGCAAGCTCTCGCCTGAGATGCTGGCGCGCTCGCTGGCCGCGCAGCTCGGCTACGAGTTCCTCGATCCGGTCCAGAACCCGCCGGACCCCAAGGTCGCGCTGATGATTCCCGAGGCGACCGCCCGGCGCTACGCGGTGGTGCCGGTGCGCCTCCAGGGCGAGTCGCTGGTCGTGGCGATGAAGGACCCGCGCAACGTGTTCGCGCTGGACGACCTGAAGCTCATCACCGGGCGAGAGGTGATCCCGGCGGTGATGGCGGAAAAGGACATCGTCCGCCTGATCGAGCGCTACTTCGGCAACAAGGACATGGCCGACCTGAACCAGCGCCTGGTGCAGGAGAGCAACAAGCGCGAGAAGGACGCCAAGCGCGCCGACGACGTGGACATCTCGGCGGGCCTGGACGACAACGCCGTGGTGCGCGTGGTGGACAACCTGATCCGCGAGGCCGCGCTGCAGGAGGCCAGCGACATCCACATCGAGCCGACCGAGACCGAGGTGCGCGTGCGCTACCGCGTGGACGGCGTGCTGCGCGAGCAGAACTCGCTGCCCAAGGGCGCGGCCGCCAGCATCCTGGCGCGCATCAAGATCCTGGGCCAGCTCGACATCAGCGAGCGCCGCGTCCCGCAGGACGGCCGCGTGCGCTTCAAGAAGGGCTCCATTGACCTCGACCTGCGACTCTCCACCCTGCCCACGGTGTACGGCGAGAAGGCCGTGATGCGTCTGCTGCAAAAAGCCGGCAACATCCCGGAAGTCGAGCAGCTGGGCTTCTCCGAGCACAACTTCCAGCGCTACCTGGACGTGATCCACAAGCCCAACGGCATCTTCCTGGTGACCGGTCCCACGGGTTCGGGCAAGTCCTTCACGTCGTTTTCGACCCTCAAGCGCATCGCGGTGCCGGAAAAGAACACCACCACCATCGAGGACCCGGTCGAATACGAGATCCCCGGCATCATCCAGTCGCAGGTCAACCCGGTCGCGGGCCTGACCTTTGCCCGCGCGCTGCGCGCCTTCCTGCGCCAGGACCCGGACATCATCTTCGTGGGGGAAATCCGGGACACCGAGACCGCCAAGATCGCCGTGGAGGCGGCCCTGACCGGTCACCTGGTGCTGGCCACGCTGCACACCAACGACGCGCCGGGCGCCATCGTGCGCCTCGAGGAGATGGGCGTGGAGCACTTCAACATCGGCGCGGCCGTGGTCGGCGTGGTCGCGCAGCGCCTGGTGCGCAAGGTCTGCCCGGACTGCAAGGCGCCCACCAACGCCGACCCCGACGTGCTGCGCCGCCTGGGCATCACCGAGCGCGACCTGCGCGGCGCCCAGCTGATGCGCGGGGCAGGCTGCCCGCGCTGCGGCGGCACCGGCTACAAGGGCCGCATGGGCATCCACGAGCTGATGGTGATCGACGAGCCGCTGCGCGTGGCGATCGGCACCGGCAAGAACGCCACCGAGATCAACGACATCGCCATCAACCAGAGCGGCATGAAGACCCTGCGCCAGGACGGCATCGCCAAGGCCCTGCAGGGCATCACCACCCTCGAAGAAGTCCTGGCCGTCACCAGCAAGTAAGTCCCCCGCACTCCCCACGAGGTAAGCCATGACTGCACCCAGCGCCGATATCACCGACATCCTGCGCCTCGCCGCCGAGAAGGGCGCGTCCGACGTGATCCTCACCGTCGGCCTGGCCCCGCAGTTCAAGCTGCACGGCGTGTACGACTCCCAGGGCTTTTCAGAACTGGTCGGCACCGAGACCCGGCGCCTGATGTACTCGATGATGAACGAAAAGCAGCAGCGTACCTTCGAGGAAAAGCGCGAGCTGGACTTCTCCTTCGCGCTGGGCGAGAAGGCCCGCTTCCGCGTGAACGCGTTCATGCAGCGCGGCCACGTGGGCGGCGTGCTGCGTCTGATCCCCACCAAGATCAAGAGCGCCCAGGAGATGGGCCTGCCGCAGAACGTGATCGACATCGCCGGGGCGCCGCGCGGCCTGGTGCTCGTGACCGGCCCCACCGGATCGGGCAAGTCCACCACGCTGGCCGCGATGATCGACCACATCAACGCGAACAAGAAGATGCACATCATGACGATCGAGGACCCGATCGAGTTCATGCACACGCACAAGCAGTCGATCATCAACCAGCGCGAGGTCGGCTCGGACACGCTGGACTTCAACAACGCGCTGCGCGCCGTGCTGCGCCAGGCCCCCGACGTGATCCTGGTGGGCGAGTTGCGCGACTACGAGACGATCAAGGCCGCCGTGACCGCCGCCGAGACCGGACACCTGGTGATGGGCACCCTGCACACCAACTCCGCGCCCGAGTCCATCGACCGTATCGTGGACGTGTTCCCCGAAGAGCAGCAGGAGCAGATCCGCGTGCAGCTCGCCAACAACCTGGTGGCGGTCATGACCCAGCAGCTGCTGCCCAAGCTCGACGGCGGCGGGCGCATCCTGGCGTACGAGCTGCTGGTCGCCAACCCGGCCGTGCGGGCGCTGATCCGTGAGGGCAAGACGTACCAGATCGTGTCGGTCATGCAGACCGGCGCGCGCGAGGGCATGGTCACCATGGACGCGTACCTCGCCAACCTGTACCGCCGCCGCCTGATCTCCTTCGACATCGGCGTGGAGCGCGCGGTCGACCCCAAGGAGTTCGCCCGCCTCGCCAACGACCCGACCGTGGGCAGCAGCCTCCCGGCCGCCGGCCCTGCGGCCGTGGGCAGCTCGTCGGCGGGCGCCGCCGCCGGCTTCGGATCGGGCCGCGAAACGCCGCGCACGGCGGAGCCCAGCGGCCGCCCGGCCAACCCGACGTCCAGCGGCTCGTCTGCCTTCGGTCGCCGCTGAGCCGGACCTCCTCCGGACCGTCCACAGCCGCGCTGCCCTCCAGAACACGGAGGGCAGCGTGGTTTTGAAGGCGTAGGCGGCTGACATGGCGGCATGAAAAAGCCCTCTCCCGGAGGAGAGGGCCAGAGCGGGCCGGGCTTACGCGCCAGGCTGGGCGGGCTTGCTGCCCTGCGCGGGCGGCATGGTGGGCTGGGTCTCGGCCGGGCGCGGCAGCAGCAGCAGGTCGAGCACCTCGCCGACGCGCTCGACGGCGTGGATCTTCAGTTCGCCGCGGATCGATTCCGGCACGTCCTGCAGGTGCGGTTCGTTGTCCTTGGGGAAGATGACCTCGCGGATCCCGCCCTGGTGCGCGGCGAGCAGTTTCTCCTTGAGACCGCCGATGGGCAGCACGCGGCCGCGCAGGCTGATCTCGCCGGTCATGGCGACGTCCATCCGGACCGGGCGGCCGGTGATCGCGCTGATGACGGCCGTGGCGATGGTGATGCCGGCGCTGGGACCGTCCTTGGGCGTGGCACCGTCGGGGAAGTGCACGTGCAGGTCCATGGTCTTGTGGAAGTCCGGGTCGGCGCCGTACTCGCGGGCGTGGGCACGCAGGTATGCGATGGCCGCGCCGACGCTTTCCTTCATCACGTCGCCGAGAGAGCCGGTCATGACGACCTTGCCGGTGCCGGGCGTGGCGAGCGCCTCGACGAGCAGCATGGTGCCGCCCACGCTGGTCCATGCCAGCCCCTGCGCGACGCCCACCTGGGGCTCTTTCTCCATCTTGTCCGGGCGGTGCATGGGCACGCCCAGGTAGTCCGGCACCTGCGCGGCGTCAATCACCTTGACGCCCTCCCAGGGCTTCTCGAGCAGTTCACGCGCAGCCTTGCGGGCCAGCTTGCTCACCTGCCGGTCGAGGTTGCGCACGCCAGACTCCTGCGTGTACTCCTCGACGATGCGGTTCAGGGCGGCGTCCGTGATCTCCACGCGGTCGGTCAGGCCGTGGCTCTTGACCTGCCGGGGCACGCGGTAGCGCTTGGCGATCTCCACCTTCTCCGGCTGGGTGTAGCCGGGAATCTGGATGACCTCCATGCGGTCCAGGAGCGGCCGGGGAATGGTCTGGAGGGTGTTGGCGGTCGTGATGAACATGACCTGCGACAGGTCGTACGGCACTTCCAGGTAGTGGTCCTGGAAGGTGTGGTTCTGCTCGGGGTCGAGCACTTCCAGCATGGCGCTGCTGGGATCGCCGCGCCAGTCGCTGCTCATCTTGTCGATCTCGTCGAGCAGGATCACGGGGTTGGTGACGCCCGCATTCTTCATGGCCTGGATGATGCGGCCGGGCATCGAGCCGATGTACGTGCGGCGGTGACCGCGGATCTCGGCCTCGTCACGCACGCCGCCCAGCGCCATGCGGACGAACTTGCGGTTCAGGCTGCGGGCGATGCTCTTGCCCAGCGAGGTCTTGCCGACGCCGGGAGGGCCGACCAGCACCAGGATCGGGGCGCGCAGTTCGGCGTCGTCGGTGCGCTCCTCGGCGGTGCGCTCCTTGCGGGCGTCCTCGGTCTCGCCGGGCGTGTGCGTCAGCTGGCGCACCGCCAGGAACTCCAGGATGCGGTCTTTCACGTCGTCCAGCGCGTAATGGTCGTCGTTCAAGATGTCGCGGGTTCTGGCGATGTCGAGGATCTCCTCATCGCGCTTGCTCCAAGGCACGTCCACCAGCCAGTCGATGTAGTTGCGCACCACCGTACTCTCGGGGCTGCCGCCGGGCGTGCGCTCCAGGCGCTGCAGCTCCTTGAGGGCCTTGTCCTTGACCGAGTCGGGCATGCCGGCGGCCTCGATCTTCTCGCGCAGCGCCTCGACCTCGGCCGGGCCGTCCTCGCCGCCGCCGAGTTCCTTGCCGATGGCCTTCATCTGCTCGCGCAGGTAGTACTCGCGCTGGTTGGCGTCCATCTGTTCCTTGACGCGCCCCGCGATCTTCTTGTCGAGGTTGAAGCGCTCGGTGTCGCGCGACAGGAACTTCAGCGTGGCTTCCAGGCGGGCGCGCAGCGGCACCGCGCCGAGCACCTCCTGCTTTTCCTCGGGCGTCCACGTGGCGTGGTGCGTGACCTGGTCGGCCAGCGTGCCGGCGTCGTTCAGGGCCTTGAGGCCCTCGAGCTGGTAGTTGTCCAGGCGCAGGTTCTTGTTCTGGCGCTGGTACTCCTCGAAGGCCGACTTGACCTCCTGCACCAGCACGGTGACCTCGCGGCTGTCGTCAGCGGCGGTGGGCTGCGTCTCGGCGCGCACGCGCATGTAGGCGCTGGGCACCTCGCCCTGCACCACGGCGCGTTCCTGCGCTTCCACCAGCACCTGGTAGGTGTTGTCGGGCATGCGGACGACCTGCTTGACGACCGCCAGGACGCCCATCTCGTACAGCTCGGCGCGGGTGGGGTCATCGGTGCGGGCGTCACGCTGGGTGAGCAGCAGCACGCGGCGGTCCGAGGCCTGGGCCTCGTCCACGGCGCGCTTGCTCTTGGGGCGCCCGACGTCCACGTTCATGGTGACGCCCGGCATGATGACGATGTTTCTGAGTGCGACGACGGGAAGTTCCCAGATCATGCTTGCTCCTTGCGGGCCGCGGCCCCGACTGAAGCTCGGGATGGGGGCGCGGGAATACGAAAGTCTAACAAGGCCGGGGAACGAAGGACACCCCCGACCACCGGGTACACGGGCAGTCTAGGGGTGGGGTGGACAGGGTGCTGTAATCTCTGTTGCGTTTAGGCAGACTTCTTGAGTCCCTTGGACTCAAGTAAGGCCAGCGGCGTGTCGATGTGCGCCGCGTCGAAGCGCAGTTCGCGCAGGTTTTCCACCGGCAGCTCGAACAGCAGGTCCGTCATGGCCTTTTCCAGCACCGCCCGCAGGCCACGCGCCCCGGTCTTGCGTTCCTTCGCCCGGTGCGCCACCTCGCGCAGCGCGCCCTCCGAGAAGCTCAGGTCCACGTTCTGGAAACCAAACAGCGCCTGGTACTGCTTGACGATCGCGCCCTGCGGCTCGGTCAGGATCCGCACCAGCGCGTCCTCGTCGAGGTCTTGGAGCTGCACGACCAGCGGCAGGCGGCCCACGAACTCCGGGATCAGGCCGAACTTGACGAGGTCTTCGGGCAGGAAGCGGATTTCCGCCTTCTCCTCGCCCCGGTGCTCGGCGCCGAAGCCCACCGCGCGCACGTTGGTGCGGCTGCGGGCGATGTCCGCCATGCTCTCGAAGGCGCCGCCCACGATGAACAGGATGTTGCGGGTGTTCACCTGCACGAGTTCCTGCTGCGGGTGCTTGCGCCCGCCCTGCGGCGGCACCTGCGCGACCGTGCCCTCGATGATCTTCAGCAGCGCCTGCTGCACGCCCTCGCCCGATACGTCACGCGTGATGCTCGTGCCCTCGGACTTGCGGGCGATCTTGTCGATCTCGTCGATGTAGATGATGCCGCGCTCGGCGGCGGCCACGTCGTACTCGGCGGCCTGCAGCAGCCGCACGATCACGTTCTCGACGTCGTCGCCCACGTAGCCGGCTTCGGTCAGCGTGGTCGCGTCGGCAATCGCAAAAGGAACCTCCAGCATCTCGGCCAGCGACTGCGCCAGCAGCGTCTTGCCGGTACCGGTCGGGCCGATCAGCAGGATGTTCGACTTCTGGAGGTTCACGTCCGGGTGGGCAAGGCGCTGGTAGTGGCTCACGACCGCCACGGCCAGGGCTTTTTTCGCCTCGTCCTGCCCGATCACGAAGTCGTCGAGGTAGGCCTTGATCTCCTTCGGGCTGGGCAGTTCCTCCAGCCGGAACTCGCTGCCGGCCTTCTTGTTCTGCTTGACCAGCTCGTGCGCGCGGTCCGTGCACTCGTTGCAGATGAACGCGGCCCGGCCCGGCGCCTCGATCAGCTGCGCGATCTGCGGATGTTGCCGCCCGCAGAACGAGCAGCGGTCCCCTCCCGACTTGGTCATACGCTTCCCCCCACCATCTCGACTTCGCGCGTGTTCTCGATCACGGAATCGATCAGACCATACTGCTTGGCTTCCTCGGCCGACATGAAGTAATCGCGCTCCATGTCGCGCAGCAGCTTCTCGTGCGGCAGGTCCGTGTGCTTGTGGTAGATGCTCACCAGGCGGTCACGCAGGTGTAGCACCTCCTTGGCCTGCACCTCGAGGTCCGGGGTGTTGCCCCGGAAGCCCGCTGAACCCTGGTGAATCATGATGCGCGAGTTCGGCAGCGCGAGCCGCTTGCCCTTGTCGCCGGCCATCAGCAGCACCGAGCCCATGCTCATGGCGATGCCCACGCAGATGGTGCTGACCGGCGCCTTGATGTAGCGCATGGTGTCGTAGATCGCCAGCCCGGCGTAGACCTCGCCGCCGGGGCAGTTGATGTACATCTGGATTTCCTGCTCGGGGTTCTGCGAGTCGAGCAGCAGCAGCTGCGCCACGATGGAGTTCGCCATCTGCGACTCGATGGGCGTGCCGACGAAGATGATCCGGTCCTTGAGCAGCCGCGAGTAGATGTCGTAACTGCGCTCGCCGCGTCCGGTCTGCTCGATCACGTAAGGAATGATGCCCATGCGGGGGATTATAGGGCCGGCCAGCGGCGCGAATGGATGGAAAGGCGGGTTGGACGCGGCACAGACCGCGCGCGGCCGGGCCGTCCGCCCCGCGCCAGCAGGCCGGGCTTGGTATCGCCGCCCACACCGCCGCCCCCGCCCGGGTGTGCACCCTGGGGTATGGACCTGCGTTCCTACCGCACCCTGGGCCGCTCCGGCCTGATCGTCAGTCCGCTCGCGCTGGGCACCATGACCTTCGGCACGCCCCGCTGGGGCAGTGCCGACGACGTCTCAGAGCAGGTCTTTGACGCGTACGTGGACGCCGGCGGGACCTTTCTCGACACCGCCGACACCTACGCCAAGGGCCGCAGCGAGGAGCTGCTCGGCCGCTACGTCGCCGCGCGCGGCCTGCGCGACCACGTCGTGCTGGCCACCAAGTTCACGTGGAACGCGGTGCCGGGCGTCCCCACGACCAGCGGCAACGGCCGCAAGAACATCCGCCGGGCGCTTGAGGGCTCGCTGCGGCGGCTGAACACCGACTTCATCGACCTGTACTGGCTGCACCACTGGGACCTGGTCACGCCGGTCGAGGAGGTCGTGCAGACCCTGGGCGACCTCGTCCGCGCCGGGCAGATCCACCACTACGGCTTCTCGAACGTGCCCGCGTGGTACGCCGCGCAGGCCGCCATCCTGGCGCAGGTGCACGGCGTGCCCGGCCCCATCGCCCTGCAACTCGAGTACTCGCTGACCGAGCGCGGCCTGGAACGCGAGCACGCCTCCGCCGCGCAGCACCTCGGCCTTGGAATCACGCCGTGGAGTCCGCTGGGCGCGGGCTTCCTGACCGGCAAGTACCGCCGCGCCGGCGAGGGCGCTGCCAGCGGCGAGGGCCGTCTGAGCGGGCCCAACCCGTTTGGCAACGCCAAGTTCACCGAGAAGAACTGGCGCACGCTGGACGCCTTGCACGCCGTGGCCGCCGACCTCGGGCGCCCGCCCGCACAGGTCGCCCTGGCGTGGGTGAGCGCGCAGCCGGGCGTGACCGCGCCCATCTTCGGCGCCAGCCGGGTCGCGCAGGTGCACGACGCCGTGGCCTCGCTGGAGATCACCTTGAGCGCCGAGCACCTGCGGGCGCTGGACGACGCGAGCGCCCTGGAACCCTCCACGCCGGCCTCGCTGCTCCAGCCCGGTATCCGCCGCATGATCTTTGGCGGCGCAGAGGTCGCTGGCTGGGACGAACAGCAGACGTCGTGACCACGGCAAGCGGCCGCCCCGGACTGGAGGCGGCCGCTGACGTGAAGCGTCAGTCCACGATCATCGGGATCAGGACCGGATTGCGGCCCGTGACCTTGCGGACGAATCTCCGCACCGCGCCGTACATGTCATCGCGGACGTCCTCGAGGCGCTTTTTCTCGCGCATGCCGGTCTCGATGGATTCCAGAGCGACCTTCCGGATCTGATTGTCCAGGTCGCGGTTGGCGCGCACGAAGCCGCGCGACACGACCTCGACGTGCGGCGTGGGGTGCAGCACCGCCGTCATGATCAGGATGCCCTCCTGGCTCATGTTCACGCGGTCGAGCAGCACGTCGTCCCCGATGTCGCCCACGCCCAGGCCGTCCACGTACACCGCGCCCGCCGGGACGGTGCCCGTGACCTTGAACTCGTCGGCGGTCAGCTTCACCACGTCGCCGTTCTTGGCGATCAGCGTGCGCTTGGGCGGCCGGGGCAGCGTCTGCGCCAGCCGCGCGTGGTTGATCTGGTGGCGGGGCTCGCCGTGCCACGGCAGGAAGAACTTCGGCCGCGCGAGGTTCAGCACCGTCGCGAGTTCCTCCTGCGAGCCGTGTCCGGACGCGTGCACGCGGTACGTCGGCGGGTACACCACGTCCACGCCGATCTCGTACAGGCGGTTGATGACGAGGTTCACCGCCTCCTCGTTCCCGGGAATCGGGTTGCTGCTCAGGATCACGGTGTCGCCCCGGCGCAGCGCGATCTTGGCGTGGTTCCCGAAGGCCAGGCGCGACAGCACGCTCATGGGCTGGCCCTGCGACCCGGTGCATACGAACAGGATCTGCTGGTCCTGGAGCTGCCCCACGTCCTCGGAGGTCAGGAAGGGATCGGGCGCGGTCATGTACCCGAGCTGCGTGGCGACCTGCGCGTACTTCAGCATCGAGCGGCCCTCCATGACCACCCGGCGGCCCACGCGGTGCGCGATGTTCAGCGTGTTCTGGATGCGGTGCACGTTACTGGCGAAGGTCGTCATGAACACGCGGCCCTTGCAGTTCCGGATGACGTCTTCGAGGTTGCGCTCGACCTCCGCCTCGCTGACCGTGCGGCCCGGCCGCTCCGCGTTCGTGGAGTCGCTGATCAGCAGCAGCACGCCTTCTTTGCCCGCCTGCTCGATCCGCGCCAGGTCGCTGAGCTTGCCGTCGCTGGGTTCCTCGTCCAGCTTGAAATCGCCGGTGTGCAGCACCCGACCGACCGGGGTGGTCAGGATGTACCCGGCGTTGTCGGGAATCGAGTGCGTCATGCGGATGAACTCGATGTTGAAGTGCCGCCCGATCCGCACCCGCGCGCCCTGGTCGAGGTCGATCTCGCGCAGGTCCACGTCCGCGTCCTTGATGCCGAACTCGGCCAGCTTCTCACGCACCAGCCCCAGCGTGAGCGGCGCGCCGTACACCGGAATCTTCGGCAGCCTGGGCAGGATGTACGGCAGCCCGCCGATGTGGTCCTCGTGCCCGTGGGTCAGGATCATGCCCTTGATCAGGCCCGCGTGCTG
This sequence comes from Deinococcus metalli, assembly GCF_014201805.1. Taxonomy (NCBI): domain Bacteria; kingdom Thermotogati; phylum Deinococcota; class Deinococci; order Deinococcales; family Deinococcaceae; genus Deinococcus; species Deinococcus metalli. The sequence continues at coordinate 208,386 of NZ_JACHFK010000007.1, forward strand.
CTGCAGGTAGTCGATGCGCGGGATGATCAGGTCGATGCCCATCTGATGGCTGTCCGGGAAGGCCAGCCCGCCGTCCACGACCATGATCTCATCGGCGTAGCGGTACGCCGTGATGTTCTTGCCGATCTCACCCATGCCGCCCAGCGGCATCACTTCCAGGTGCGGAGCGGCCGAGCCGTCCTGGGCCTTGTTGTCTTGGGTCATGTGGTACTCCGTGTCCCCGGCCAGCCCACAGCGCGGCCGGTATGTCTTGAATGAGGCGGTCGGCCCGTCGGTGCAGCCGAAATGATGCGGTTGTGTCGCTGACCTTCACACAGCTGGGAAGGCAGACGCGGTGCCTTCAAGGTAGCACAGGGGTACGCCTGAGCTGGAAGTACAGATGGGGCGCGGCGCGAACAGCGGCGGTGTCAGGGTGACCGTCACATGCAGCGGACCTCTGTGCTGCTTTGTGGTGGTTGCCGCGCTGGTGGGCTGCGGGCGCCACCGTGGGAACCACCAGCGCCTGTGGTCTTCATCTTCAGGGCAGCGAGGGGCCTCTGGTGGGCCCGCCGAGCGGCTGTATCCATGCCAGTCAGCTCACGCAGAGCGAGACCTCTTTTCCGGAGGCGACGTCGGAGGGTTCATGATCCGGCCGGTCGTGGCCGCGTCACCCCTGGCGACAGACGGCCCAGTCGACGCGCTTCTGCCCGAAACCGGATGTCCAGCGCCCGGGGTGGCAGAGTGCGCGGGCAGGCTGTCAGCGCCGCCTCCCACCCGCCACAACGAAAAAGCCCCCGCGCGAGCGGAGGCTTTCCTGGTGACCCCAACGGGATTCGAACCCGTATCGCTACCTTGAAAGGGTAGTGTCCTAACCGTTAGACGATGGGGCCACACCACTTCAGTTTTCGCGCTTCGCTCCTGGGGTCAGGGCTCTGCCGCGGACTGCCTTTCAAGGGGCGCCGTTTCCGGCACCACAGAACTGTACAGGGGTGTTCCCATTCCGTCAATAGGTGGGCGGGGGTGCGCGGCTCACTCCGCCGGTCGCGGGGCGGCACTAGACTGCGCTCGTGAAGCTCCGCGTGTGCAACGGTCGGTCTCCGGCCACGGGTGAGGTCGCCTCCGTGCTGCCCGGGAGGCTGTCTTGAGCGCCATCTACCAGCGGGCCCGGCCGATCCGCTGGGATCAGGTGGTGGGGCAGGAGCATGTTAAGGACGTGCTGCGCGCGGCGCTGGAGCAGGGCCGGGTGGGGCACGCGTACCTGTTCTCCGGGCCGCGCGGGGTGGGGAAGACCACGACCGCCCGGCTGATCGCCATGACGGCCAACTGCACCGGGCCGCTGCCCAAACCCTGCGGCGAGTGCGAGAGCTGCCTGAGCGTGCGCGCCGGTTCACACCCGGACGTCATGGAGATCGACGCGGCCAGCAACAACTCCGTGGACGACGTCCGCGACCTGCGCGAGAAGGTGTCGCTGGCGGCCATGCGCGGCGGCAAGAAGATCTACATCCTGGACGAGGCGCACATGATGAGCCGGGCGGCCTTCAACGCGCTCCTCAAGACGCTGGAGGAGCCGCCGGGCCACGTGATCTTCATCCTGGCGACGACCGAGCCGGAGAAGATCATCCCGACCATCCTGTCGCGCTGCCAGCACTACCGCTTCCGCCGCCTGACGCCGGAGGAGGTCGCGGGGAAACTCGCGGGGCTGGCCCGGCAGGAGGGCGTGAGCGCTGAGCCGGCCGCACTGCAACTGATCGGCCGGCTGGCCGACGGCGCCATGCGCGACGGCGAGAGCCTGCTGGAGCGCATGCTGGCCGCCGGCAGCGCGATCACGCGGGCGGGCGTGGAGGACGCGCTGGGCCTCCCGCCGGGCGAGCGGGTGCGCGCGGTGGCGGCGGCCCTGGTGGTCGGGGACGCGGGCGCGGCGCTCTCGGGCGCGGCGCAGCTGTACCGTGACGGCTTCGCGGCGCGCACGGTCGTCGAGGGGCTGGTCGCGGCCTACGGAGCGGCCCTGCACGCGGAACTCGGCCTGGGCGAGGAGGGCCGGCTGGAGGGCGCGGACGTGCCGCGGCTGCTGAAGTTGCAGGCGGCGCTGGATGAGCAGGAGGCCCGCTTCGCGCGCTCGGCCGACCAGCAGAGCCTGGAACTGGCCCTCACGCACGCCCTCCTGGCCGCCGACGGCGGGGGGGGCGTGAGCGCGGGCAGCGGCGCCGGCGCGGCCGTTCCGGCCGATCTCGTGCAGCGCCTGAACCGGCTGGAGAAGGAACTCGCGGGCCTGCGGGCGGCTGGCGCGCGCCCGGTGGCCGCGGCGCCCGTCACGGAGTTCGATCCCGCCGCGCGGCGTGGCCCGGCCCCCGCGCGGGAGGTCGTGGCGCAGGCGGCCGCGAGCGTGGCCGACGCGCCGGCCCCGGCGCCCGTGCAGGGCACGTGGGCGGACGTGGTCAAGCAGGCGAGCATGCAGGTGCGCGCGTTCCTGAAACCCGCCCGCATGCACGCGGAGAGCGGCTACGTGAGCCTGACCTACGACGGCAAGAACGCCTTCCACGCCAAGCAGGTGGTTGCGAAGTTCGACGATCTCGCCAAGCTGGTGGGACAGGTGTTCGGCCCCGTGACCTTCGAGCTGATCGTGCCGGACGGGGGGCGCAAGGTCACGGTGGGCGGCGCGGCTGCGGCCACTGCCTCCACCGTGCCGACGGCGCCGCCGCCCGCTCCCGCCCCGGCGCGGCGGCCCGAGCCGGAACCGCAGGGTGCCGTGGAGGTCGCGCCCTTCGATCCCACGCCCCGGCGCCCGGCCACGCGCGCTCCGGCCCCCTCGCCGCTGCCCGAGCCCCCGCAGGCGAGCGCCGTCCCGTCGGCGGTGCCGGACCGTCCGCCGCCCCGGCCCGCCGCGCGCGTGGCGACGCTGGAGCCGCCGGAGGTGCGCGTGCCGCCGCCCAGCCCGGACGACGCGGCCGCCGCGCCCCTGCCGGACGTGCCCCCCGCCGCGTGGGAGGCCGAGCACGTGGCGGATGTGGCGCCGGCCCCGGCGGACGCGCAGGGCGGAGACCGCGTGCCCCCACCCGCCGCGCCGCGCGAGCTGTACCTGGGCGAGGTCATCACCGAGGAGCCCGACTGGGACGACCTGGGAGCGCCGCTCGATCCGGGCGGCCCGGACGTGGAGGCCAGCCTGCGCGACGCGCCCTTCGCGAACCTGAGCGTGGAACGCCCCACGCCGGCCCCCGCTGCCCCGGCCCCGCCGCCGACGGCCCGGACCAGCGCGCCGGCCCGCGTGGGCGACATCCGCGCGCACCCCATGTACGAGGACATCAAGGGCCGCTTCTCCGGCCGCGTGCGCGAGATCGGCAAGAACCGCTCCGTGCCGGCCGCGCAGGCCGACGCCGAACCCGGTGAGGACGACGCGGAGGCCTGACCTGCCGGGCCTTCACGTTCCCCTGGGACACGTGCGCTAGCCTGCGCCCCAACCCATGACGCACCCCGCCCTGCGCCGCGCGCTGCTCTGCTCCCTGCTCCTGACGGGGACTGGACTGGCGCTGGAGTCCCCGCCGCTGCCCGCTCCGGCCGTGCCCGCGCCGGCGCCCGCCAGCACCCTGCGCGGCCTGTGGGTGGACGCCTTCGGGCCGGGCCTCAAGACCCGCGCGCAGGCGCAGCAGACGGTGGACGACGCCGCGCGGCTGGGCGTGAACACGCTGTTCGTGCAGGCGGTCCGGCGCGCCGACTGCCTGTGCCTGAAGTCCGCGTACCCGCCCGTGACGGACCCCGACCTGGAGAAGAACTTCGATCCCCTGGCGGTGATGGTGAAGCTCGCCCACGCGCGCGGCATGCGCGTGATCGCGTGGGCGAGCGTGACGGGCGCCTTCAACAGCGCCGCGCCGAACACCGATCCCCGGCACGTCTTCCGCACGCACGGCCCGGATGCCGGCGCGCAGTCGTGGCTGGCGCGCCGTCCCGACGGCACGTGGCAGGAGGGCCGCGACGGCTGGCTGGACGTGGCGCTGCCCGAGGTGCAGGACTACGTCACGCAGGGCATCGTGAGTGTGGTCAGGAACTACGCGGTGGACGGCGTGCAGCTCGACCGCATCCGCTACCCGGACGGGGACGTGTGGGGCTACGATCCCCGCGTGCTGGCCCGATACCGTGCCGAGACGGGCGCGGCCGGCACGCCCGCCCCGGCCGACGTGGCGTGGGGAGAATGGAAGCGCCAGCAGGTCACGAATCTGGTGCGGCGCGTGGCCCTGGAGGTCAAGGCCGTGCGCGTGAGCGCGTGGGTGAGTGCGGCGACCATCACGTACCTGGAGCCGCCCCGCGCGGGCGACCTCGTGTCGTTCCGCCGCACGCGCACGTACTGGGACGTCTTGCAGGACTGGCCCACGTGGATGAACGAGGGCCTGCTCGACCTGAACGTCCTGATGAACTACAAGCGCGACCCGGTCGAGTCGCAGGGCGCGTGGTACGACGGCTGGAATGCGTTCGCCCAGAGCATGACCGCGCGCGCCGACGGCGGCCGCGCGCGGGTCGCGGCGGGCAGCGCCATGTACCTGAACACCCCGGACGTCACGGCCGCCCAGGCGCAGCGGGCGGTGGCGTCGGGCATGGGCTGGGTGGGCTACTCGTACCGCACGCCGACCGCCGCCGTGTACGGCGAAAAGGAGAGCGGCGCGCAGGGCCTGGACGCGGTCCGGAAACTCCTGACGGCGCCCGGCGCGGTGCTGTCAGCCCCGCAGCCGTGGACCGAGGCGCCCCCCACCGTGCGCGGCGTGCTGGGCCGCGTGACCGGCAACGCCACGCCCGGCTGGCGCAGTGTGGAGGCGTGGCAGGGCGGGCAACTCGCCGCGCGCACCGTGACCGATGGCAACGGCTACTACGGCTTCGCCACCCTGAAGGCCGGCCCGGTCGAGGTCCGTGTCAGCGGGCAGCGCTGGACCGACACCGTGCCGGCGCGCGGCGTGGTGCGCCTGCCGGACCTGCTGGTGCGCGACGTGGCCCTCACGCCGGCGGCCCCGACCACGCCCTGATCCCGGCGGTCGGCGCGGGCGGCGGGCCGGTCAGGCCGTTTCGCGGATGATCAGGCGGGGCTCGAAACGGCGGGCGCGGGCGGGGCCGCGGTAGCCGTTCAGGCGCGACAGCAGCAGTTGCGCGGCCTCGTAGCCCATGCTCTCGACCGGCTGGTGCAGCGTGGTCAGGCCACGCGCCGCCGCCCACGGCTGGTCGTCGAAGCCGATCACCCGTACGTCCTGGCCGGGGGTCAGGCCGCGCAGGCGGATCTCGTCGAGCAGCGCGCCGGCGAGCAGGTCCGCGGACGCGAAGACGGTGCACGGCAGACCGCCCGGCGTCGCCTGCGCGTCGTCCAGCAGGGTCGACGCCGTGTTGCGCGCGGCGAGCGTGTCGAAACTGGAGGTGAACTCCGCGTGGACGGGGCGCCCGGCTGCGGCCAGGGCGCGCAGGAAGCCCGCGCGGCGGTCCTCGAACACGCGGGTGGTGAACAGCTGGTCGAGTTCCGTCTCGACCCAGATGGCGTACACCGGGCCGGGCAGGTCGGCGGCGTACTCGCCGGCCAGCGCGCCGCCGCCCACGTTGTCCATGTACGAGCAGTCCACGCCCTCGGCGTGGGCGTCGACCAGCACGGTGGGCTGCTGGGTGCGCAGGCGGCGTTCGTGGAACATCTGCGTGAGGTTGTACGTCGCCATGACCAGCCCGTCCGCCTGGTACGCCAGGGTGTGCGAGCCCAGGTAGCGCTCCAGCCGCGAGCGGTCCAGCAGCGGAAAGATCGCGACGTCGTAGCGCGCTTCCTGAAAGGCCGCCTCCAGGCCGTCCATCAGGCGGGCGTAGAACTCGGTGGTCAGCACCGGCAGCAGCACGCTGATGGTGTAGCTCTTGCCGCCCGCGATGCGCCGGGCGTGCGGGTTGGGCGTGTAGTCCAGTTCCGCGATGGCGCGCAGCACGGTCTCGCGAGTGGCCCCCTTGACGGCGGCGTGGTTGTTCAGGACACGGGACACCGTGCCGACGCCGACGCCGGCCTGCCGGGCCACATCCTGGATGGTGGGTTTGCGCATGGTTTCACGCAGGATACCCCGGAAATGGAAGCGGCTTCCAACATGCCCGCCGCGGGGACAATCCGGCCCCCGGCGCACGCCTACACTGCGGGTCGCCGGGCGTCCGCGCCCGCCGCTCCGAGGAGTCCCATGTCCGACCGTTCCCCGATCTCCGTGCTCCGGACGCTGCTCGCCCTAGGCGCCGTCACGGCGCCCGCGCTGGCGCACCCGGCCGGGCACTCCATGCCCATGCCGGCCCCGGCCGCGAAGGCGGCCACGCCGCTGCCCCTGACGGTCACGCAGGCGCGCGTGGTGGCCGTGCCGCCCGGCATCTCGGACACCAGCGTGTTCCTGACCTTGAACAACCCCGGCGCGCAGCCGGTCGTGCTGACGGCCGCGCGGTCCGGCGTGGCCGCCCACGCCATGCTGATGCAGACCGTGAAGGACGCGCGGGGCCTGACCGGCATGAAGGCGGCGCCGTCCCTGACCGTGCCCGCCCGCGGCTCGCTGGTGCTGGACGACCTCGGCCCGCACGTGATGCTGATGGGCCTGACACGCCCGCTGAAGCCCGGCGAGGTCGTGACCGTGATCCTCAGCGACCGTGCCGGACGCACGCTGACCGTGCGCGCGACGGTCCGCAAACCCTGACGCCATGACCGAGCAGACCTCCGCCCCTCGTCCTGACAGCGCGCCCGGCCGCCCGTGGTACGCGTCGGCGCTGCTGGCCGTGGTGGGCGTGACGCTGCTGCTGCTGGCCGCGTGGGGCTACGCTCGCTGGCGCAGTCCGCACCCCTTCTACGGCACCGCGTACTCCGGCGTGGCGGCCACGCCCCTGAGCGGCACGGCGCAAGGCGGCCGGGCGTACACCTTCACGCCGGGCGCTGGTGGCCGCACCACCGCGCTGTTCTTCGGCTTCACGCACTGCGCGAACATCTGCCCGCTGACCCTGTCGTACCTGAACAAGGTGCGTCAGGCGCTGCCGGCCGAGCAGCGTGACCGCTTTCAGGTGCTGTTCGTGAGCATCGACCCGGCCCGCGACACGCCGCAGCGCCTGGGCGAGTACGTGTCGTACTTCGGCTCGGGCACCGGCCTGCGGATTCCGGAACCCGCACTGAGCGAGGGCGCGCGGGCCTACGGCGTGGGCTACCAGAAGGTGGACGTGAAGGGCGCCGACTACCAGATGAACCACACGACCGCCACGTACCTGATCGACGCGGCCGGCAAGCTGCGGCTGCTGTGGGACTACACGCAGCTCCCGCAGGTGGCGCGCGTGCTCGAGGACGTGCAGTACGTCATGGAGCACCCGTGAGCGCGCCTGTGTCCGGCGGCGTGGACCTGAATCCCACGCTGGCCGACCTGCTCATCGTGCACGTCCAGCCGACGCTGCTGATCCTCACGCTGCTGGTCGGGGCGTGGTACGCGTGGCGCTTCGTGCAGTCACGCCACACGCCGGAGGACCGGGCCCGCTGGCCGCTGTGGCGCGCGGCGCTGTTCGCGCTGGGGTGGGTGGTCCTGCTGCTGACCACCCAGAGCCGAGCGGCGACCCTCACCCAGGGCAGCATGGCGCTGTACATGACCCGCCTGATGCTCCTGGCGGAGATCGTGCCCCCGCTGCTGGTGCTGGGCGTGCCGCGCGGCGTGGCGCTCGACCCCCGGCGCGGCGCGGGCCGCGTCCTGAACACGCTGCTCGATCCGTGGCTGGCGCTGGCGGTATGGACGGCCGTGATCGTCTTCTGGAACATCCCCGCCGGCTTCAACGCGTCCGTGGTCGCCAATACCGCCGCCACGCTGCTGCCGGGCCTGTACCTGCTGAGCAGCGTGCTGGTGTGGGCCGTGATCCTGCGGCCGCTGCCGGCGGTGCAGCCGGCCACCATCGGCTCGCGCGGGTGGTTCGGGCTGCTGGCCGCGCTGCCCATGATGGCGGTCGCCAGCGTGTGGCTGTACACGCCGCGCGTGCTGTACCAGCCGTTCGTGAACGCCCTGTGCCTGTGGAACCTCACGCCGCTGCAAAACCAGCAGCTGTCCGGCTGGATCATGATGCTCGCCGGGCTGCCCGCGCTGGCGCTGGCGTTCATCCAGCTGTTCCAGTGGCTGGTCGGCCTGACCGAGCAGCAGGGCGTCCCACCTGGGCAGCCGCCCGCGTGACGGCGCCCACGGGGGCCTAGAATGCCGCTCATATGACCTCCCTCCTGGAAGGCTGGCAGCCCGCTCCCGCCGGATACAAGCACGTCGTGAGCGTGTCGCTGGGGAGCTCCAAGCGCAACGCCCGCGAGGAGATCAGCGTGCTGGGCCAGCCCTTCATCCTGGAGCGCATCGGCACCGACGCCGACGCGAAGAAGGCGGCCGCGCTGTTCACCGCGCTGGACGGCCGGGTGGACGCCTTCGGGCTGGGCGGCGCCGACCTGTACGTGATCGCGGACGGCAAGCGCTACCTGTTCGGCAACGTCAAGAAACTCATCGCGGGCGCCAGGATCACGCCGGTGCTGGACGGCTCGGGCCTGAAGAACACTCTGGAGCGCGACGCCATCGCGCAGCTCGACCCGGTGCTGAACTGGCGGACGCAGAAGGTGCTGATGGTCAGCGCGGTCGACCGCTTCGGCATGGCCGAGGCGCTGTCGCAGGCGGGCGCGGACATCGTGTACGGCGACATCGTGTTCGGCCTGAACATCGACCGGCCGCTGCGCAGCCTGACCGCACTGCGCCGCGTCGCCAAGGTGGTGCTGCCAGTGATCACCAAGCTGCCGCAGGACTGGTTCTACCCGACCGGCGCCAAGCAGGAGGTCAGCGTGGAGGGCAACGGCACCAAGTACTACGCGTGGGCCGACGTGATCGCTGGCGACACCCACTACGCCAAGCGCTACGCCCCGCGCGACCTGGCCGGCAAGACGATCCTGACCCAGACCATCACCGAGGCCGACCGCGCGTGGATGAAGGAACGCGGCGTCGCGCGGCTGATCACCACCACGCCCCGGATGGGCACCCGCAACTTCGCCACCAACGTCCTGGAGGCCTTCTTCGTCGCCCTGAGCGGCAAGAAGGCGGCGCTGAGCGAGCAGGAGTACCTGGACTACATCCGGCAGGTGAACTTCAAGCCGGAGGTCAACGAGCTGTAGGTCGCGGCCGGCGGGTACACTCGCGGGCATGGAGTCGCTCGTACAGGCCATCCGGGACCAGGGCGTGATCCTGCCCGGCGGATTTCTCAAGGTGGACGGTCTCGTCAACCACCAGCTGCTGCCCCACCTGACCCGCGAGATGGGCGTGCGCTTCGCGGAGCACTTCGCGCCGCTGAAGCCCAACAAGGTGCTGACCATCGAGGTGAGCGGGATCGCCCCGGCCATCAGCGCCGCCATGGAACTGGGCGTGCCGATGGTGTACGCCCGCAAGAAAAAGCCCCTGACCATGAAGGAGCCGGCGTTTACCGCCGCGTCAGTCAGCCGCACCAAGGGCGGCACCGTGGACCTGTTCATCTCCTCCGAGTTCCTCGGTCCGGACGACCGGGTGGTCGTGATCGACGACTTTCTGGCGTCCGGCGGCACGCTGCGCGCCCTGACCGGCATGATCGCGCTGAGTGGCGCGACCCTGCTGGGCCTGGGCTGCGTGGTGGAAAAGGAGTTCGAGCACGGCCGCGAGCATCTGGCCGACCTGAACGTGCCCATCCACACCCTGGCGAACATCGTCCGCATGAGCGAGGCCGAGGGCATCGTGGTGGAAGCGGGGCGCTAGGCCAGACCTACGGCCGCACCATCACCAGCGGCACGACCATCTGCTCGGCCGCCCAGCCGCCGTGCGTGCCGGCCCACACCCTCGGCGCGTGTTCGGGCGCCGGCCACAGCAGCTGTCGGCCGTGGTACGCGATGGCCACGTGGTCCCCGGTGCGCTCCAGAAAGGCCTCCTGTGCGGGTGGCCCACCGAACAGCCCGGCCGCCCACGCCTCGGCGGCGGGCAGCACGGTCGCGTGGTCCCGCAGGGCAGCGTGGACGTCGTCCTCGGCCCCGGGCCGGACGCGCAGGTAGCGCACCTGGGTTTCCCCGGCGGGCGGGCCGTCCAGCATGTCACACAGGCCGGGAACGGCGTTCAGGTGCACGGCGAGCGGTGCAGGCGTGCTGCTCTGCCCGTGGTCCGCGGTCAGCAGGGTCAGGACGCTGCCGTCGTCGGGCAGGCGGCCGAGCAGGGCGTGGAACGCCGCGTCGAAGGCGTGGGCCGCGTCCGCCGCCGCGCGGGAGTATGGGCCGTGGTCGTGGCTCACCGTGTCGAAGTCCGGCCAGTACGCGATCACGTAGCGCGGACCACCCCCCGCTGCGGCGCGGGCCACGGCGTCCGGAAGGTCGGTCAGGTCGTCGTAGGGCACGGTGGTGGCCCCGTCGTAGTACCAATCGTTCAGGAGGGTGCCCTCAAAACTGGCGGGCGTCACGGCGCGGGCGGTCACGCCGGCGGCCGCGAGCTGGCGGTACACGGTGCCGGTGGCCGGCGGCAGCCGCGCGGCCTCGCCGCTCAGAAGGTCGCGCTGGCGCAGGATATCCAGCACCGTGGTTCCCTCGAACACGCTGGTGCCCAGCCAGCCGTGCTGCGCGGGCGCCGCGCCGGTGTGCAGGGTCGTCATGGCGGTCATGGTGGAGGACGGAAACGTGGAGGTCATGGTCGAGTACAGCGCCCCCCCGTCCGCGACGCGCGCCTCCAGATGCGGCAGGTGCCCGGCACGCAGGTGCTGTTTCAGCGGGAAGTGCCCCAGGCCGTCCGCGACGACCAGCACCACGGTGCTCACGCCGGTCAGCGGCAGGTGGGTCGCGAGCGGCGCGTGCCCGGTCCGGACGCCGAAGTGCGCCGCGATGGACGTCACGAAGTTCAGGATGCTCCGCCCGTCGTGGTGTGGCCGCACCGGCTGATCGGGTCGGGTCGCGAGGTCACTGTGGAGCATGCGGCAGTCTGTCAGGTCGACCGACGTTGAGTGACCGCATATGCAGTAAAGCCGGGGGAGTCATCAGGGGTGCCCGTCCCCTAACGTCCGTTAGATTGACGGCATGACCCAGCCCAGCGTGGAGTTGCAGGAACTCATCGCCGCCATGGAGCAGCGCCGCGCCAAGGTGGAGGCCGGCGGCGGCGAGGAGCGCGCCAGAAAGCAGCGCGAGGGCGGCAAGCTGACCGCCCGCGAGCGCATCGCGTACCTGCTCGACCCGGGCTCGTTTCTGGAGACCAGCACCTTCGTGCAGCACGCCCGCAACCGCCTGATGGACGGTGTGGAGGCCCCCGGCGAGGGTGTCGTGACCGGCTCGGGCACGATCGCCGGACGGCCGGTGTTCGTGTTCTCGCAGGATTTCACGGTGCTGGGCGGCTCGCTCGGCAAACGCCACGCGGCGAAGATCACGAAGATCATGGACCTGGCCGCCAAGACCGGCTGCCCCGTGATCGGCCTGAACGACTCCGCCGGCGCGCGCATCCAGGAGGGCGTGGACAGCCTGTCCGGCTACGGCGAGATCTTCTACCGCAACGCCGTCTACTCCGGCAGTGTGCCGCAGATCAGCGCGATCCTGGGGCCATGCGCGGGCGGCGCGGTGTACTCCCCGGCCCTGACGGACTTCATCCTGATGAGCCGGGGCAGCAGCTACATGTTCATCACCGGCCCCGAGGTCATCAAGAGCGTGACGCGCGAGGACGTGACCTTCGACACGCTGGGCGGGGCGGACGTGCACACCCGCAGGAGCGGCGTCGCGCATCTCGCCTATGACGGCGACGAGGCGGTGCTCGACGGCATCCGGCACCTGCTCACGTACCTGCCGCAGAACGCCCGCGAGCAGCCGCCGGTGCGCGAGAACCGCGACCCGGCGCGGCGCCGCACCGAGAAGCTGCTGGACCTCGTCACGCCGGACCAGCGCCGGCCGTACGCCATGCACGACGTCATCCACGAGATCGTGGACAGCGGCGAGTTCCTGGAGATCCAGCCGGACTGGGCGAAGAACATCATCGTGGGCTTCGCGCACCTGGACGGCCGCCCGGTCGGCATCGTGGCGAACAACCCCAAGGTCATGGCGGGCACGCTGAACATCGACGCCAGCGACAAGGCCGCGCGCTTCATCCGCACCTGCGACTGCTACAACATCCCCCTGCTGACCCTGGTGGACGTCACGGGCTTCCTGCCGGGCACGCAGCAGGAGTACGGCGGAATCATCCGCCACGGCGCGAAGATGCTCTACGCCTACGCCGAGGCCACGGTGCCCAAGGTCACGCTCATTACCCGCAAGAGCTACGGCGGCGCGTACCTCGCCATGAACTCGCGCGACATGGGCGCCGACGTGGTGTACGCGTGGCCGACCGCCGCCGTCGCCGTGATGGGCGCGGAGGGCGCGGCGAACATCGTGTACCGCAAGGAGATCAAGGACTCCGAGAACCCCGCCGCGACCCGCGCGGAACTGGTGGCGCACTACAAGGAGACCTTCGACAACCCGTATATCGCCGCCGCGAAGGGCTACATCGACGACGTGATCCCGATGGAGGACACGCGCCACCGCCTGATCCAGACGTTTGCCATGCTGCGCGACAAGCAGGAGCCGCGGCCGTACAAGAAGCACGGGAATATCCCGCTGTAGACCAGAAATGGCGAAGGGAGTGGGATTCGAACCTACGAGGGGGGGCTGTCCACGCCGATGGCGATGGACAGCCCCCCCTCTCACTCTGCGAGCAAGTGCATTCAACCGGACTCTGCCATCCCTTCATGGGGTGATCGGCCGCTGCCTTCCGGTCCACACCCGGACGCTCGGCCAGAGGAGCTGTGATCACCGCCGGCAGTCTCGCAGCAGCATGCGCGCGGCGCGTGGGCTGCATGGCGTAGGCGTGATGGCCGCTCCTTGATCCTGCGGTCACAGAGGACGGGGCCGGACCGGGGCGGCGCTACACTCGCCGGGCGAACGGCACCGGACGGGCCGGGCGGGAGGAATCCATGAAAGCGATGGTGATCCACGAGTACGGCGGCCCCGAGGTGCTGCGGGCCGAGGACCTGCCGGTGCCGGTCCCGGCGGACGGCGAGGTGCTGGTGCGCGTGCGGGCGGTGAGCGTCAATCCCGTGGACTACAAGCGGCGCCGCAGCTGGGCGGCGCAGCCGCTGCCGGTGGTGCTGGGCTGGGACGTCTCCGGCGTGGTCGAGGCGCTGGGGCCGGACGTGGCGGACTTCCGGGTGGGCGACGAGGTGTTCGGCATGGTGCGCTTCCCGGCGGAAGGCCGGGCCTACGCGGAGTACGTGAGCGCGCCGGTGTCCGACATCGCCCGCAAGCCGCCCGAGCTGACGCACGCGCAGGCGGCGGCCATGACCCTCGCGGCCCTGACGGCCGAGCAGGCGCTGGAGGCGCTCGCGCTGCGCGCCGGGCAGACCATCCTGATCCACGCGGCGGCGGGCGGGGTGGGGCATTTCGCGGTGCAGCTCGCCCACACTCGGGGCGCGCGGGTGATCGCCACCGCGTCGGCGCGCAACATCGACTTCGTGCGGGGGCTGGGTGCGGACGAGATCGTGGACTACCACGCGCGGCCCTTCGAGGAGCAGGTGTCGGGCGTGGACGCCGTGTTCGACACGGTGGGCGGCGACACGCTGCCGCGCTCGTTCGGGGTGCTGCGGCCGGGCGGCCGGCTGGTGGCGATCGCCGGTCAGCCGGACGAGGCCCTGGCGCGGCAGCATGGCGTCCACGCCGAGCGAATTCTGGTGCACCCATCGCGGCCCCAGCTGGAGTTCCTGGCGGCCGAGGCTGCGGCTGGACGCGTGGTTCCGCACGTCAGCCAGACCTTCCCGCTGGACCGCGTCGCGGACGCCCACCGCGCGCTGGAGACCGGCCGGACCGTCGGGAAGATCGTGCTCGAGCCGGTCCCCTGATTCAGGCCAGACCTACTGCACCCACAGCTCGCCCAGTCCCCGGAACATCGTGCTCGGCCGCCGGGTAAAGCCTTTCAGTTCCATTGCTGGGAACGCCCTCAGCAGTTCTTCAAACGCCACTCGCGCTTCCAGTTTCGCCAGCGGCGCGCCCAGGCAGAAGTGCAGGCCGCGCCCGAACGATAGGTGCCGGTTCGGGGTGCGGGAAATGTCGAAGGTGTCGGCAGCGGTGAACACGGCGGGGTCGCGGTTGGCGGCCCCTATCACGGCGCTGACCTGCTCGCCCTTCTGCACGGTCTGGGTGCCGATCTGGATGTCCTCCAGCGCGGCGCGGAACAGGGCGCGCTGCACCGGCGGGTCGTAGCGCAGCATCTCCTCGATGGCCTGGGGCAGCAGCGCGGGCGTCTCGCGCAGGCGGGAAAGTTCGGCGGGGTGGTCCAGCAGGGCCTTCAGGCCGTTGCCGATCAGGTTCACGGTCGTCTCGTGCCCGGCGATGACCAGCAGGATGCAGTTCGAGATCAGCTCGCCGGGCCGCAGCTGGCCCAGTTCGTCCTCGGCGTGCAGCAGCGACGAGATCAGGTCGTCCTGCGGCTGGGCGCGGCGCGTCTCGATCAGGCCCGCGAAGTACTCGCCCAGCGCCATGATGCCTGCCTCAGCGCGCTGGGCCGATTCGGGCGTGGCGGTGGCGAAGTCGCTGCCGTCGATGAAATCCCCGGACCAGCCCCGGAACAGGTCGCGGTCCTCCGGGGGCACGCCCAGCAGTTCCGCGATCACGATGACCGGGAGCGGCATGGCGTAGCCGCGCATCACCTCAAAGCCCTCGCCCGGCGTGACGCGGCCCAGCAGCCCGCGGGCGATGTCCCGGATGTGCGCTTCCTGGCGCTCGATCACGCGGGGCGTGAAGGCGTGGGCGACCAGGGTCCGCATGCGGGTGTGGTCCGGCGGGTCGCGGTCGAGCATGTTGCCAGGCATCACCTGCTCGCCCACGTCGCGGACCCGGGTCACGTCCTTGGTCAGCCGGGTGTCCTTGAGGGCCTGTTCCACGTCGGCGTAGCGGGTGAACATCCACATGCCGCCGGTGCCCTGCGGGTGCGGCTGCCAGAACGCGCCGCCCTGGGCGCGCAGGTCGGCGTAGGTGGGGTACGGGTCGGCCAGGATGTCGGGAGCGAACAGGCCAGCGGAGCGGGGTGCCGTCATGAGTCCTCCTGTCGGAATCAGTGTAGGGGCGGAGTGCGGCGCCTCACGCCATGCCCGCCCTACTGTTGCATACTGCAACCATGAGTTTTCCTGAGGCGGCTCCGCTTCCTGCCGCCACCGATCTGCACGCGCAGCCGCTGCGCTTCCTCACCGCGTACTGGGGCGTGTGGCAGGGCCTGTCCGGGCGGGCGAACGACCGGCTGGGCGCGCACGGCCTCGACCTGCGCTCGTTCATTGCCCTGAGCTACGTGCAGGGCCAGCCGACCTCGCCGGGCGAACTCGCGCGCGTGCTGGACGTGCCGAAGTACGAGGTGACGCGCATCCTCGACCGGCTCACGGCCCTGGGGGCCATCACGCGCGACAGCGACCCCGCCAACGCCCGCTCGCGCCGCCTGGACGTCACGCCGTCCGGACGGGCGCTGTGGCACGCGGCCGTGCAGACCGTGACCGCCGTGGTCGGCCCGGCCCTGGCGACCCTCGGCCCACGCGTAGACCCCCTGACCGCCGATCTGGAACACCTCGCCGCCCTGACGGAGGACACCCCATGACGAACGCCACCCCCGACGGTTCTGTGCCCAGCGGCCGCTGCCCCTTCCCGCACGACGCCACCTCTCTGACACGCAAGCCCGACCTGGGCACCCCTGCGGGCGCGCCGGTGCAGCGCGATGAGCACGGCATCTACCGCGTGCACGATTTCCACACGGCCCGCGAGGTGCTGCGCTCCGAGGGCGTGGTGCAGGCAGGCTTCGGCGCGGACATGGTCACGCAGCTCAGCGCTCTGAAGCACCGGCCGGTGCTGTACGCCGAGGGGGACGCGCACCACGAGATGCGCCGCGACACCGCCCGCTACTTCACGCCCACGGCGGTCGCCACGTACCACCCGTTCATCGCGGGCCTCGCGGACCGGCTGGTGGGCGACCTGCTCCGCCGGGGCGAGGCGGATCTGGACGACCTGAGCCTGACCATGGCGGTGCAGGTCGCCGCGCAGGTCGTCGGCCTGACAGACAGCGTGCTGCCCGGCCTGCAACGCCGCGTGATGGCCTTCGTCGAGGGCGAGGGCGACAGCGAGCCCGGCACCGTGAATGTTCCCACCGTGGCCAGCCGGCTGCACCAGATGATGGACGTGCCGCTGTTCTACACGCTCGACGTCAAACCCGCCATCCAGGCGCGGCGCCGCCAGCGCCGGGACGACCTGATCAGCCACCTGCTCGACAAGGACTACAGCGACCTGGAAATCCTGACCGAGTGCCTCACCTACGGCACCGCCGGGATGGTCACCACCCGCGAGTTCATCTCGGTGGCCGCGTGGCACCTGCTGCGCTGGCCCGAGCTGCGCGCTGACTACGTGCACGGCACCGAGCAGGAGCGCCACGCCATCCTGCACGAGATCCTGCGCCTGGAACCGGTCGTGAACACCCTGTACCGCCGCGCGCAGGCGGATCTGGAGGTCGGCGGGCAGCACGTCCCGGCGGGCAGCGTGCTCGCGCTGACCGTGCCGAACACGAACGCCGACCCGGCCGTGGCGGGAGAGGACGCCGCGCAGCTGTGCCCGGCCCGTCCGCTGCCGCGCGGCGTGCAGGCTCCGGTGCTGTCCTTCGGGGACGGGCACCACCGCTGCCCCGGCGCGTTCCTGGCGATCCGCGAGAGCGACGTGCTGCTGCGAAGGCTGCTGGTGTGGAACGACCTGCGGATCGTGCGCGAACCCACCGTGACGTACAACGAGGTCATCAAGGGCTACGAACTGCGCGGTTTCCGCATCGCGCTGGGGTAGGACCACGGGCAGGGGCGGCCACGCTGATGTTGTGGCCGCCCCTGCCCATGCATTTCAGCGGGTGCCGAAATCCTGCACCCAGTAGTGACCGTAGCTGCCGCCCGCCGCGTAACCCACGCCGAGTTCCTTCAGGGCGGGGTTCATGATGTTCGCGCAGTGGCCGGCGCTCTGGAGCCACCCGGCCACCACCGCTTCCGGGGTGGGCTGCCCCGCGGCGATGTTCTCCGCCACGCGCGTCCAGCTGTACCCGGCGGCGGTGACACGCTGCGAGAAGGTGCGGCCGTCCTGGCTGGTGTGGCTGAAGTAATTCTTCGCGGCCATGTCTGCGGCGTGGGCCTGCGCCGCTTTCTCCAGCGCGGCGTTGTAGGTCACGGGCGTGGTCGCGGCGTAAGTGGTGCTGCCACACGTCCGGGCCTGCGTGCGGGCGGCGTTCGTGAGGTCGAGCACGCGCTGCGCGAAGGTGCCGCTCGGCGTGGCCGGCGTGGCGCCGGCCACGGCCTGCACCACGATGGGAAAGTCGATGAACGACGCGGGGCTGCCCGTCAGCGCGGCGCGCACGGTGGCGCTGCCGGCCGCCTTCGCGGTCACGAGGCCACCCTGGGTCACGCTGGCGACGCCCGCGTTGGTGCTGCTCCACGTCAGCTGGCCGGGTTGCGCGGGCTGTCCGGCGACCGTCACGGTGAACTGCCGGGTCTGCCCGGCGCTCAGGGTGGTCGTGCTGGCGGTGGCCTGTCCAGTCACGGCGGCGAGGTCAGCGGCGCGGCCGGAGGTCGCGGTCTGACCGCACGCGGCGAGGACGAGGGCCACGGTGGCGACGAGGGCGGGAAGGGTGGACTTCGGCATCTGGGTCCAGTAGAGCGGACCCGCATGTGACGGACCCGAGGCCGCCGGGCTCATGCCTCATGTTCGGGAAGTGCCGGTGCGAGCGCCCTCTGAGGGACGTGCGTGAACTATTCTGCTTCATGCTTCTATCATGTTTCACATGTTCGGCAGGATCACAGGTAGGCCAGCGCCCAGTCCTCCGCGCCGTGGGCCTGACCCGCGCGCAGCAGCGCCATCCCGTCCGGCGGGACGTCGTGCCGGTGGGGGAGAGTGCCGAGTTGCGCCGTGAAGTCCTCCAGCGTGGCCTTCGCCGGGGCCGCGCGGGTGCCGGTCACGGTGCCGCCCTGCACGTCGTATACCGCGCCGTACACGTGCCCCTTACGGGCATCCAGCGACACGCCCTGTGGGCCGTCGCCGCTCACCAGGGCCTCCAGCGTGGACACGCCCACCACGCGCGCGCCCCACACCGCTGCCAGGCCCAGTGCGTAGCTGGCGCCCACCCGCACGCCCGTGTACGAGCCCGGCCCGGTGCCGATCACGATGGTCTGGGCGTGGAACGGCAGCCCGGCCTGCGCGAACAGCGCGCGGGCCGCGCCCGGCAGCTCCTCGGCGTGGGCGCGGCCGACCTCGCGGACGGCGGTCACGTGTCCGGTCTCCCACGACACGGCCAGCGTCAGGAACGGCGTCGCCGTGTCGAGGGCCAGGGTGACGTGTGGGGGAGCGTCGCCGGTCATCTCGGCGCAGTGTAGGCGGCACCTGCGCGGTTGTCACCTGTACAGGAACGTGACCGGTTCCTGACCGCGACCGGCCCGGTGATATCCTGGGAAGCAACATGACGACCATTGCCAAGGGCCTGGAAGGCGTGCTCTTCACCGAGAGCAAACTGACGTTCATCAACGGCTCAGAGGGCATCCTGACGCACCTGGGTATTCCCATCCAGGAGTGGGCCGAGAACAGCACCTTCGAGGAACTGTCCCTGGCGCTGCTGGACGGCAAGCTGCCCACCGCCGCCGAACTCGCGGCCTTTGACGCGCACCTCAAGGCCAACCGCATGATTCCCGAGAAACTCGCTGAGGAGATCGCGAGCTTCCCCAGGAACGTGCACCCCATGCAGGCGCTGCGCACCGCCGTGTCGTACCTGGGCCTGTTCGACCCCCAGGCCGAGGACACCGGCGAGGACGCCCGCCGCGCCATCAGCATCCGCATGATCGCTCAGTTCGCCACGATCATCGCCGCCATCGCCCGCGCCCGCGAGGGCCAGCCGGTCATCGCGCCCAGGAGCGACCTCACGCACGCCGGGAACTTCCTGTACATGCTGACCGGCAAGGAGCCCACCACCGAGCAGGCGCGCCTGTTCGACATCGCGCTGGTCCTGCACGCGGATCACGGCATGAACGCCAGCACCTTCACGGCCATCGCCACCAGCAGCACCCTCAGCGACGTGTACTCGTGCATCGTGTCGGCCATCGGGGCGCTCAAGGGGCCGCTGCACGGCGGCGCCAACGAGGCCGTGATGGACATGCTCGACGAGGTCGGCACGCCGGACCAGGCCGAGGCCTACATCACCAAGAAGCTCGACAACAAGGAAAAGATCATGGGCGTGGGGCACCGCGTCTACAAGTACTTCGACCCCCGCTCGCGCGTGCTGCGCGACTACGCCGAGCACGTGGCCAGCAAGGAAGGCAAGAGCACGTACTACCAGATTCTCGAGACTATCGAGAAGACGGTCGTGGACCGCATCGGCTCCAAGGGCATCTACCCGAACGTGGACTTCTACTCCGGCACGGTGTACTCGGACCTGGGCATCAAGAAGGAGTACTTCACGCCAATCTTCGCGCTGGCCCGCATCTCGGGCTGGTGCGCCAGCGTGATCGAGTACTCCCGCGACAACCGCCTGCTGCGCCCCGACGCGCAGTACACCGGCGCGACCGACCAGCACTACGTGCAACTGCAAGACCGGCAGTAAGGCACACCAAAAGGAGGGCAGGGAGCTGAAGATCCGGCTCCCTGCCCTCCACCCTTGGCCCCTGCCCGCTACGCGCTCATGCCCTTGCTGCCGTGCAGGGTGCGCTCGACCGCTTCCGTGATCTCCACCTCGAAGCGGGTGAGGTGCTCGCGCAGGCGGTCGAGTTCGGCGGCGCTGAGTTCCGGCAGCCACAGCACCGAGCGGCCCAGCACCGCGAAGGTGGTGGGCGCCTCGTCGTCTTCGTCCTCGTCGTCGTTCTCGACCGGGTCGAGGTTCAGGGCGCCGTAGTCCAGGCCCTGGTTGAGCAGGTTCATGCCCATCAGGATGTCCGGCAGGCTGTCCTCCTCGACGTACAGGTCGAGGTCGAGGTGCAGCCGGACGATCACGCCGCCCTGGTGGTCGCGCTCCGCGAAGAGCGCCACCCGCGTTCCGCCGTGCTGGATCAGCGCGCCGTCCTCGACGGGTTCGACGGTCAAACCGCTGTTCTGCAGCGCTGCCACGATGCGCTGCAACTCTGTCTGCGAGGCCGTCATGCCGGGGAGTATAGAGCGCTGCTGCCGGGGAAATTGCGGGCAAAGGCGGAGGCTGGGTCGCCCCGACCCCGCGCGTCAGGCGTGGTAGGTCCACACCTCGCTGGCGTCGTCCCACGTGCGGTACAGCTGCCCCAGCAGCCGCAGGTGCTCGGCGTGCGCCAGCGTCTCGGCCAGCGCGAACCGCCGCCCGCTGGTGTTCAGGTCGCGTGGGAACATCGCCAGCGACAGGGCGTACGCGCTGCGCGGCTCGCGTCCCGCCTCGGCCTTGATGAAGTCCAGCCGCTCGTGGTGGTGGTCGCGCAGCTCGCGGGCGCGGGCCTGCACGCCCTCCATGACCGGGCCGTGGTGGCCCACGACCGCCCGGCGCGGGTTCAGGGCCTCAAGCTTGCCCAGCGTCTGGAGGTAGTCACCTAGGGGATCGGGCCGCGTGTACGCGTACAGGCCCACGTTCGGGCTGATGCGCGGCAGGATGGCGTCCCCGGCGATCAGCACGCTGCTCTCCTCGTTCCACAGGCCCAGGTGCCCGTCGGCGTGGCCGGGCAGCCACAGCACCTCCCACGCGCGATCCGCAAGTTGCACGTGCTGGCCCTCGCGCAGCGGCTGCACGCGGGTCGCGGGATGCACCCGGTCGCGGCCGCGGCGGTTGTCGGCGCCCATCTCCGCCAGCGACCCCTTCGGCAGGCCGTGGTCGCGCATGTGCTTGAGGTGGCCCGGCAGCCACTCCTCCCACAGGTGCCAGTACCGTTCGCCGCGCCCGATCTCGACGTCCAGCATGTGCACGGCCGCGCCGCTGCGTTCCTCGACCACGCCCGCCAGACCGTAGTGGTCCGGGTGGTGGTGCGTGATGATCGCGCGGTCCACGTCGCTCCAGTGCAGGCCCAGCGCGCCCAGGCCGTCCTCGATGGCCGCCCTGGCCTCCGGCGTGTCGAGCGCGGTGTCGATCATGGTGACCGGACCGTGCGCGGGCGCGTCGATCAGCACCGTCACGGTCTTCATCGGGTACGGAATCGGCACCTGCAGGGCGTGCAGCGAGCCCAGCACGGGGGTCGGGGGCAGGGCGTCGGTCATGCCCGGAGGCTAGCACCCACCCCCGGAGCAGGTCAGGCGTCCAGAATCACCGGCTCGACCCGCGCGGCGCCGGCCTCCACGTGCAGCCACGCGCACGCGACTGGCAAGCGGAAGCGCCGGGGGCCGACTGAGCCGGGATTCACGAAGAGCGCGCCGCCCCGCTGCTCCACGCGCGGCGCGTGCGTGTGCCCGCTCACCACCACGTGCACGCCGGCGTCCGGCGGGCGCAGGTCGAGGTCGTTCAGGTCGTGCAGCACATACACCCACACGCCCGCCACGTCCAGCAGCAGCGTCGCGGGCAGGTCACTCAGCGGGGGTGTCCGGTCGACGTTGCCGCGCACGGCGTGCACCGGGGCCGTCGTGGCCGCCTGCAATCCGGTCAGCACCTCGGGCCGGCCCACGTCGCCCGCGTGCAGCACCGTGTCCGCGCCGGGCAGCAGCGCCAGCACCTCCGGACGCAGCAGGCCGTGCGTGTCGGAGAGGACCAGCACGCGCTGCGCGGTGGCTGGTGTGCTCAGGGCGTCACGCAGCCGTAGACCCCGGCGCTGAGCGTGCAGCGGATCGTGGTGACCTGCGACGCCCGCACGCGCACCAACAGGTTCTGCGGCCGGAGGGCCGGGTCGAGCGGCAGGACGTTCACGCCCACGGTGCCCGGCCGCAGCGACACGCGCAGCGCTCGCCCGTCGCCCGGCACCTGCCCGGCCACCCTGCCCCCGACCAGCACCTGTGCCGGGACGTCCGAGGACACGCTCAGGGTGCCCATCAGCGGCGCGAGCACCGCCCGCACCTCTGTTACGCCGTTCTCGGTGACCGTCACGCGCTGCGAGTGGCCGCTCAGTCCAGGCGCTGACACGCTGACGGTTACGCTGGCCACGGGCACGTCCGGAATCTCGACCGGCGCGTATCCCGCGGGGTGCCCGTCCACCCGCACCTCGGCGCCCGGTTCGGACGCCGTGACGCGCAGTGTGCCGAAGCGCCCGACCGTGTACGTGGTCGTGGCGACGGTGTACGCCCCCGCGGGAAGGCCCTGCGCCGCCGCCTGCACCGCCCGCGCCGCGTCGTCGAGCGAGCGGGCGCCCTGCGCGGCCGAGACGTCCAGGGGCTGCACGCTCGCCACGGTGTAGACCTGCGTGAAGCCGCTGGCCGCCGGCAGCGCCACGGGCACGTCGGTGCCGGCGGGCACGGCGCCCACCGTGACCACCTGCACCGGCTGACCCGACGTGAGGACCAGCGACGACACGAAGGCCGGCGTGTCGGTGGTGACCAGCAGCGCGCCCGGCCCCGGCGGGCGGTACAGTGTCTCGCCCGTGACCGTCGTGATGGCCGGTGCCGACAGCCGCGCCCCGACCTGCAGCTGCGCGCCCGGCTGCGCCCGCAGCGGCGCGGGCACGCACGCCACCAGCGCGGCGCCCAGCACCCCCACTGCGCCCCACTTCCACCCCGTCGTCTTCATGCGTTCAGACTAGGCCCCGGCGCAGCCTCAGCGGCTCAAGCAAGCTGACGGCGCATTTACTCATCGCTGTGCACATAACGGCAACCGCCCGGCTTCAGCCGGGCGGTCACGCGCTCATGCGGACGCGAAGGTCAGGGCAGGCGCTTCATGATGGCCTGGAGGCTGGCGCTGTCGGCCCAGGCCATGCCCTTGTCCACATACATGCGTGCCGTCTCGGTGTCGCCGCGCTGCAGGGCCAGGTACGCGAGCTTGGCGGCGCTCAGGGACGCCCACTGCTTCTCGGTGTCGTTCAGGTCCGTGAGCTTGCTCCACGCGTTGTACGCGTTGATCCACCACTGGGTCTTGGTGTACAGCTGCGCCAGGTACGCGTTGTAGTCGCGGTTGCCCTGCTCCATCGCCGCGGCGTAGTACGCGTGGTCCACCGAGGCCTTCCACAGCGTGCGGTCGTAGAAGGGCACGGGGTACGCCACGTCGGCCTGCACGGCGAACTCCTGCGCCTTGGCGTAGTTGTCGCTGGCGCTCATGGTGGCGGGCATGCTCATGTCGGCCGGAGCGGCCATGTCGGTGGCCGGGGCGGTGTCCTGCGTGGTGGTATCGGTGGTCTGGGTGGTGTCCGTGGTCGTAGAGGTGTCCTGCGCGGCGGCGAGGCCTGCCAGCGCGAACGCGGTCAGCATGAGAATCTTCTTCATAACAGTTCGCATCTTAGGCCGTACCCTGGCAAGCGTCCATCTCAGCCGCCCCACCCCTGCCCTAGCGTAAAGGGACTGTAAAGGAGTGCACTTTCACATGAGGATTCCCCGCCGACCTCTCCTGCTCCTGCTGCTGACGGCTGCCGTCGCGCCCGGAGTGGCCGCCCAGACCGCCGTTCCCGTGGCGACGCCCGCCCCCGCCTTCATCGCCCCGAAAATCGACGTCTTCAAGGAACTGCGCGTCATCTCCGGCATCAGCGTCGCGCCGGGCGGCGATCTGGTGTTCGTCGGCTCGGACGCCAAGATCCACCGCACCGACGCCAGCGGCAGCGAGAAATGGGCCTACCCGGTCGGTGACCTGGGCCGCGCGTACCCGGTCATCACGCCGCAGGGAGGCGTGATCGCCGCGTCGTACGACGACACCGTGTACGCCCTCGATGCCGCCGGCAAACTCCAGTGGAAGCTCAAGCTGGACGGCGACGTGTTCGCCACGCCCGCCCTGCGCCCCGACGGCAGCGTGATCGTCGCCACCGCCGGCGGCACCGTGCACGCCATCGGCGCGGACGGCAAGACCCTGTGGACGTACAAGGTCGGCGCGCCGGTCTTCAGTTCGCCCGCCATCGCTCTGGACGGCACCATCTATTTCGGCGCGCAGAACAACCGCCTGTACGCCCTGAATCCGGACGGCAGCGCGAAGTGGGCGTACCGCGCCGGCTCACTGGTCTTCAGTTCGCCCGCGCTGGACGCCGACGGCAACATCTACTTCGGGTCCAGCGACCGCCGCATCCACTCGGTGGCGCCGGACGGCAAGCCGCGCTGGACCGTGCTGACCGGCCTGTTCGTGAATGCCAGCCCCATCGTGACCAGCGGCGGCCTGATCGTGGTCGGCAGTTACGACGGCAAGCTGTACGCCCTGAACGCGGCCGGCGAGACGGTGTGGACGTACACGGCCGGGCAGCCCATCGCGGCGTCCGCGGTGGAACTCGAGGGCGGCACCGTGATCGTGCCGGACCTGGGCGGCACCCTGCAAGCCCTCAGCCGCAGCGGGCAGCTCCTGTGGACCATTCCCACCGGCAAGAAGATCGATGTGGCCCTCAGCGTGAGCGACCAGGGCAGCCTGTACTTCGTCACGCAGGGCGGCGCGCTGAACATCATCACCAAGCAGCGCCCGCTGGCCGTGGGCCCGTGGACGACCTTCCACGCCCGCAGCGACGCGTGGGGCCGCGCCCTGAGCGCGCAGGACACCCAGGCGCTCACACAGGCCCGCAGGGCCGCCGCGACCGCCCCGCTGGCGCAGCTCAAGCCCGCGACGCCGGCCGCGATCACGCCGGCCGCCACGGCCCCCAGGCCCGGCACGCCCACCGCGACCACGCCCACGGCGCCCAAGCCGGCCACCCCGGCCACGGGCACGTCCACCACGCCGGCCCCCACGGCGACCCAGAAGCCCGGCGCCACCACCCAACCCGGCGTCACCACGGCGCCCACCGCGACCACACCGCCCGCCAAGCCGCCGGTGGCGACGCAGCCGGCCACACCGCCCGCGCCCGTGCTTACGCCCGCCCAGCTGGCCGCGCGGGCCGCGACGCAGGCGCGCGTGCAGGACCAGCAGGTGTTCCTGCCGCTGGCCGACGCCGCCGGCGCCCTGCGCCTGCCGGTGCGGGCGGTCACGGTGCGGACGGCCACGCTGGACGTCGCGGGCCAGCGTGTGCCGGTGAACCTGCGCTCGATCGGCGGTCAGCCGTACGTGTCGCTGGCGGAACTCGCCAGCCTGCCCGACGTGGCCGCCGCGCTTGTCGCGGCCCCGGCTCCCGCCGTCACCCTGACGCGGGCGGGGCAGGCCACCACCTTCGCGCTGAATGTGCCTGCCCTGGTGCCGCTCACGCACGGCAAGGAATACACGGACGTGCTGCCCCGCTAGCCCGCGGTAACGGCCCGCTCACCCGAAGACGGCCACGGATGCATGTCGCGTCCGTGGCCGGTTCGTGGTGGGAGACCTCAGTTGAAGCTGACCAGACCCTCGAGCTTCTTGATGTTCATGGCGCTGATGCCCTTGATCTTCGTGGTCAGGCTGGCCATGTTCTTGAACGGCCGGTCCTTGACGATCTCGGCGGCGATCTTCTTGCCCACGCCGGGCAGGGTCTCGAGCTGGCGCGCTGTGGCCCGGTTGATGTGCACGCGCTGCATGGTGTGCGCGGCCTTCGGCATGGCGGTGTGGGTGGTCTTGGCAAAGGCGGTGGCGGGCGCAAGCAGCAATGCGGCGGCGGTCAGAGCGATCAGGTGGTGTTTCATTTGAACCTCCGCCGATATATAAATATATTCGCCTAATAGTTAAATGAAACGGAAAGATAGCTAGAAAATGAAACCTGTTGGCTGGCACCTGAGCCAGGGATCAGGCCGGGTCCAAAGCTCGTGCCCCACCCCTCAGCGGTCGATCTCAATGGCGCTCAGGGCCGGATAATCCGCGCTGGCACTCAGCGTCAGGGTCAGGACGCCGCCCGTGACCGACACGCCCGGCAGCGTCCTGACCAGGGCCTGGTCCTGCCCGCCGCTCTCCTGGTAGATGTCGAGGTCATGGATCACGACCTGCCCCTGGGCCGACACGTCGAAGACGCGCTCGCCGGCGTGTGTGGACGCCTGGTCCACGAAGTACAGCTTGACGCCGTACGTGCCGTCATCAATGGGAATGCTGTAAGTCAGGCGGCGCTGCGCCTGCGGGACGGCGCCGACATTGCCGCGGTACGTGCGGTACAGGCCGGGGTCCGTGGTGTTGCCGACCGGCCCGGAATACGGCGTGGCGGGCTCGTCCACCGCCTGGGCGGGCGTGAAGTACACGTTCGTGTCGCCGGTGGGCGGGGCCACACGGTCCGGCAGCCACACCCGGCCGTCACTGCCCACGTAGGGCGCGCCCCCGTGGCCCATCTTCAGCAGGATCGGTGCGGGCTTCAGGTTCGTCATGACGTACAACTCGTCCTGGTAGTCGTCGTTCACGCCCTGGTAGTCGACCGCCATCATGTAGGCGTCCGGGATGCGCGCGCCGCTCGCGTCGGTCAGGGGCCAGAAGCGCAGGTGCTGCCCGCACAGGTCGGTGTTGTCCGGGGCATTGGCATACGTGGTGTAGGCCTCGCAGCCGTGGGGGTCGTCCCCGCCCGTCTGGCCGCGCTGGCGGTTGAGGGTCGCGTCGCTGAACTCGGCGTTGCCGCTGCCGGGATCGCCCGTGACGTTGAACCCGAAGGGCCCGCCGGGCGTGAACGTGTTCGACGGGCCGGGCGTGGCCGATCCCTGTCCCAGCGGGAAGAGGGTCTGGGCGCTGTCCGCCGCCGAGCGCTCGATGAGCGGGTGGAGGGTGCCGGGCGCCCCTTTGGCGTAGTACGCGAGCGTGGCGTGCTCGGTCTGGCCGGACCACGCGCCGATCTGCCGGACGGTGACGGGCCGGGTGGGATCGGCCGCCTCCCAGTATGCCGACAGCATCTCGTCTCCCTGCGCGACCACCGCGCCCCAGCGGTTGTACGGCTGCAGACTGCCGTCCGAGGGATCGGCGTCGTTCGTGGGCGGCGCGTCGCCCGGGCTGCTGAGCGCCACGTTCACGCTGAGCGCCTGCCGGATCAGCTCCAGGCTCGGCTCGTCGTATGCGTTGCTTGCGCTGGAGCGCTCCGACGTGGCCTGCCACAGCCCGGCGAGCTGCACGCTCAGGGTGGGATGGCCGGGATCGTTGGTCGTGACCGAGAAGGTGCCGGTGTATAGCCGCGGCGGCAGTGTGGGCGCCTGATCCCCGACGAACGTGAGTGGAAGGTCCACGCTGCCCCCCGGCGCGACCTGCAGCGGAAAGGCGACGCCTGGATCGAGCGTCCACGCCGGGTCGATCTGGGGCGAGCTCAGCGTGGCCGGCCCCGCGCCGATGTTGTGGATGCGGACGGTGGCGTGGTCGTGCACGGTGCACGGGGCCGCGACCAGCTGGCCGCCCACGATGCACTGGCCGCCGCTGTTGTCGTGAATGCGGCTGAATGCCAGCCGGGTCACGCCGCCGCCGGAGACCGGAAAGGCATCCAGGTTCTCGGTGCTCAGGACCGGTGAGGTGGCCGGTGCTGATGTCCCTGGAGGGGTCGGCGCGGTCGGCGGCGTCGTGCACGCGGCCAGCAGCGCGGTCAGCAGCAGTCCGGCGGCGCGGCCGGGTGGGCGCAGCGCCACCCATCTACGGTGCACGGTGCTGGTCCACGTGGCTGGACGGCTCGCCAGCGGGCCGGGCCGCGGGAGCCGTGTCCGGCGGGCCGTCGTCCTCATCCCTGGCACCCGCCCTGAATGCCCGGATGGCCGCGCCCGCGCTCCTGCCCAGGTGCGGCAGCCGGCGGGGACCGAACACGATCAGAAGGACCACGAACACGAGCAGCAGGTGAGCGGGTTGCAGGAGTCCGGTCATGCGTGCCTCCAGCGCGGCCCATGCCCCGGCCGCGTCTGTCCCATGCTGCCGGGGTCGCCTAACGCCACGCTGAAGTGGGGCCGGTGCTCATGCTCCGGTAAGGACTGTGCCGCTGGACGGTCATCCCAGCGGCATTAGGGAACGGCGGACCAGGGGTGCCGTCCACGAGGGCAGCCGGCACCGTTGGCTGGCGTCACTTGAAGTTGGCGTTGTAGTCGGCAATGGCGGCGTCGGCCCGCGTCTTGGCTTCCTTCAGGGCGTCGTTCACCGGCGTGCCGCTCAGCACGCGCTGCACGGCCTCCTCCACGATCTTGCGGGTGGCTGGACCGGCGCCGTTGAGTGCGCCGGCCGTGGCGGGGCTCGGAATGGTGTTCGTCTGCTGGTTGAACGCCACGAGTTGCAGCGGCGCCTTCGCCAGCCAGCCCTCCGCCCGGAGCCGCGCGATGGAGCTCTGGCGCACGGGGTAGTACCCGGTCAGCTTGTGCCACTCGGCCATGTTCTTGGTGTTCGTCATGAACAGCGCGAAGTCTAGGGCCGCCTCCGCTTTCTCCTTGCTGATGTTCTTGGCGATCCACAACGAGGCGCCGCCCAGCACCACGCCGTTGCGTTTGCTGCCGGTGGGAATGGGCAGCACGCCCACCCCCAGGTCAAACCCCGCCTTCTTCGCCGCGTCGCTGTTGTTGCCGATCTTCGAGGTGGACGTGACGTGGTACACGACCTTCTGGTTGTTGAAGATCGCGTCGCTGCCGTCGAAGTCCTCCAGCTTGCCGGTGTAGCTGTAGTACCCGTTGTCCTGGAGGGTCTTGAAGAAGGCAAAGATGGTCCGCGCGGCGGGCGTGTCGAGGTTGGTGGCGGTCGCGCGGCCGCTGCGCCCGTTGTCGTTGTTCAGGAAGGGCTGGCCCTGCTCGGCCATCCAGTTCTCGATGAACCAGCCGTTCAGGCTCATGCCGAAGCACTTCACGCCCAGTTTCGCCGCCTCGATCTTCTTGCAGTCGGCCAGCAGCCCGCCGAAAGTGGTGGGCGGCCGTTTAGGGTCCAGGCCCGCCTGCTTCATCAGGGTCTTGTTGTAGTACAGCACGGGGCTGGAGGAGTTGAACGGCAGGGAATTGACCTTCCCGCCGATGGTGTAGAAGTTGATGACCGGCTTGATGTAATCGCTGAAATCGACAGTCTTGATGCCGCTGACCGGCTGGAAGACGCCGCTGTCCAATGCGAGCTGGCTGCCACCCTCGAAGATCTGCGTCAGTGCGGGCGGCGTGTTCTGCCGGGCCGACAGGATGGTCGCCGTGATGAGATCGTTGTCGCTTCCCTTGAACGTGGGCATTACCTGAATACCAGGGTGGGCCTTGTTGTATTCACTCGCACGGTCCTGAATCCAGCCGCCCCGTTTTGCATCACCGAAGGTATGCCAGAACTCAATAGTCGTCTGTGCGGCCGCAACCTGCATTGAGCAGGCCGAAAGCGTGATAAAGAATCCGAGCTTTTTCATATCACCACCCTACGGTTTGAGGTTCCCGGGAGGTGTATTCGCCACTAAGATTCCCCGTCATACCGACCGGATTGACAGTTGCGTCCAGCACGCCAGATGGTCAGACGAACCATGTGGACACCATTGGGCGTCAGGAGAAAAAACCCGCCACTGAGGGCGGGTTTTCGGTGGTGGAGTCAAGGGGGATCGAACCCCTGACCTCGTCATTGCGAACGACGCGCTCTCCCAGCTGAGCTATGACCCCACGCGCGCTGCCCGGATGGGCGAGAGGGAATCTACCACGCGCCCCGGTGTGCTGCAAGGGTGACCGGCACGTCCGGACACGGTCACCTTGCTCCGTGCGGGCAGGGCTTACACTCGCACGCATGAGCGCGCCCGCCACCCCGGCCCCGACCCAGCGTCCCGCTGAGGACCGCTACGCGTACAAGTTCGGCCAGGAGGGCATCACCTTCGACGACGTGCTGCTGCAGCCGCGGCACTCGCAGGTGCTGCCCCACCAGGTGAGCGTCGAGGCGCAGCTGACCCGCCGGGTGCGCCTGAATATCCCCTTCGTGTCGGCCGCGATGGACACCGTGACCGAGACGAACATGGCGGTCGCCATGGCACGCGAGGGCGGCATCGGCGTGATCCACAAGAACATGAGCGTGGAGGCGCAGGCCGAGATGGTGCGCAAGGTCAAGCGCAGTGAAAGCGGCATGATCGTCGATCCGATCACCCTGCCGCCCCACGCCTCGGTGGCAGACGCCGACCGCCTGATGGGCGAGTACCGCATCAGCGGCGTGCCGATCACGGACCCGCAGGGCCGGCTGCTGGGCATCATCACCAACCGCGACATGCGCTTTATCGACGACATGAGCGTGCCCATCGAGGACGTCATGACGCGCGACGACCTGATCACCGTGCCGGTGGGCACCACGCTGGACGAGGCGCAGGAGATCTTCAAGATGCACCGCATCGAGAAGCTGCTGGTCACGGACGAGCAGAACATGCTGCGCGGCCTGATCACCATCAAGGACCTGACCAAGCGCGTGAAGTACCCGAACGCCGCCAAGGACGACCTCGGCCGGCTGCGCGTGGCCGCCGCCATCGGCGTGGGGGCAGACCTGATGGACCGGGCGGGCGCGCTGGTGCATTCCGGCGTGGACGTGCTGGTGCTCGACTCGGCGCACGGGCATTCGCAGGGCATCCTCCAGGCCCTGAGCCGCGTGAAGGAGCACTACGACGTGGACGTGATCGCCGGGAACGTCGCCACCCGCACGGGAGCGCGCGACCTGATCCTGGCCGGTGCGGACGCTGTGAAGGTCGGCATCGGCCCCGGGAGCATCTGCACCACGCGGGTCGTGACGGGCGTGGGCGTGCCGCAGATCACCGCGATCTTCGAGGCGAGCGCGGCCGCCATGGAGGCCGGCGTTCCCGTGATCGCGGACGGCGGGATCAAGCAGACCGGGGACGTGCCCAAGGCCATCGCGGCGGGAGCCAGCGTGGTCATGATGGGCAGCATGCTCGCCGGCACCGACGAGGCCCCCGGCGAGACCATCCTGCGCGACGGCCGCCGCTACAAGAGCTACCGCGGCATGGGGTCGCTGGGCGCGATGGACCAGGGCAGCGCCGACCGCTACTTCCAGGCGGGCAGCCGCAAGTTCGTCCCCGAGGGCATCGAGGGCATCGTGGCGTACAAGGGCACGGCGGGCGAGGTCATCTACCAGTTCGTCGGCGGCCTGAAAAGCTCCATGGGCTACTGCGGCGCCCCCGATCTGGCGACCCTGCGCGATACCGCCCAGTTCGTGCGGATCACCGGCGCCAGCCTGATCGAGAGCCACCCGCACGGCGTGACGATCACCAAGGAAGCCCCCAATTATGGGGGGCGCTGAGCGCACCGCACCTGCGGCCTGAAGACTGCGCAGCGTCGCCTAGTCTGACGGCGATGAAACTCACCCGCCCAATCCGTACCCCCCTCCTGACCATCAGCACCGCACTTGCCCTGACCGCGTCTGTCGCGCTGGCAGCCCAGGGCCTGCTGCTGGGCCGCATCCAGGCCATTCCCGTGGCCTACACGGACGCCGTTCGCAGCGACCCGGCCACTGGCGTCTCCTATTTCACCAGCGGCTCCACTCTCTTTGCCTACGACCTCGCGTCGTGGACACCGAAGTGGCGGGTCAAGCTGTCTGATGAATCGTACGGAGCGTTTGACAACAGCCGTGATGGCAAATTTGTCGCTGTCCGGGAAGGAAGTACCCTGGCGCTACTCAACCCGAAGGACGGTACACGTCTTCGTTCGTTCAACGTGTCCACGTCGTACGAGGGCGTGAGGTTCTCTCCAGACGGGAAGACGCTGATCGTGTTCGGAGACGGCGGCGTGAATGTGGTCGATCTGAAGACCGGCTCGATCCGGGAGATCGGCGACTGCACGCAGGCAGACGCGAATTCCCTGGAGTACAGCCGGGACGGCCGGCTCGTGCTGGCCGCGTCATGCATGAGCGGCGTCCAGGTCATCGACGTGGCATCCGGGAAGGTCGTGAAGGAGTTCGAGACGCAGAAGTACGTCACGAGCATCTCGAAGAGTGGCGATTCGGGCGCGTTTCTCGTGACGGGCACCGAGGGTGCCTTCTACCTGCTGCCAGGTTCGCTGGACTCGGTGAAGACATTCACCACCGACGCCGCCGACGACACGCTGTCGTCGGCGCTCAACGCTGACGGGAACCTGGCAGTCTTGAGTGATTACGGCTTCCTCTATCTGGTGGACTTCAAGAAGCAGACCTTGAAGGGACTGCAATACATGAAGGAGGTGTCGGGACAGACCTCCGACCTGTCGTTCTCGCGCGATGGTCAGACGATTCTCGTGGGCCACCACGACGGGATTTCCCGCTTCAGCATCCGCGATTTCAGGTAGGCCGATCGTCGTGGTCAGCAGACGTCTCGTGCAGGGGTGTGCGTCTCCCTCCTGCTGAACTCCGTCCCAGTTGACAGACTGTCATCAGGCTGCAGGAGTACGCTGCACCCATGACGCGCCGCTTCCCCAGTACCCGCGAACCCGTGAACGCCCTGACCCACTGGGCGGGCGTGCTCGCGGCGCTGGTGATCCTGGGTCCGCTGCTGTGGTGGGCTCACGCGCACGCCCTGGCGCAGTGGCCCTTTGTCGTGTTCGTGCTCAGCATGACGCTGCTGTACGCCGCCTCGGCCAGCTACCACTCGTTCTTTCCCAGCGAACGCGGTCTGCTGTGGCTGCGCAAACTCGACCACGCCGGGATCTTCCTGCTGATCGCCGGGAGTTACACGCCGGTCGCGTACTTCGGCCTGTCCGGAACGTGGCGGGACGCCGTGCTGTGGGTGATCTGGGGCATCGCGCTGACCGGCATCATCCTGAAACTGGTGACCATGAGACTGCCGCGCTGGATCAGCACGCTGCTGTACGTGGGCATGGGGTGGCTGGCGCTGGCCTTCCTGCCGCAACTCGCCCGCAACCTGCCGGCCGGCGCGATCTTCTGGCTGGCGGCGGGCGGCGTGCTGTACTCGCTGGGCGCCGTGGTGTACGGCACGAAACGCTGGAATCCGCGCCCCGGGGTGTTCGGCTTCCACGAGATCTGGCACCTGTTCGTGCTGGGCGGCACCGGCGCACACGTCGCCATGATGTTCAACCTGCGCTGAGGGCAACGGAGCGGGGCGGAAGACGCATTGATCCTCCGCCCCGCTCCGCGCGCCCTGGCTACGCGCCGACGAAGCCCAGCACCCAGTCCTGCACGGTGCCGATCAGGCCGCTGATCTGCCGGCCGAACAGGTAGATGAACGCCATCACGATCAGGAACGAGTACGGCTGCATCTCGAACTGCGTCAGGCTGCGGCCCAGCGACGGCACCAGCGCGCCCAGGATGCGGCTGCCGTCCAGCAGCGGGATGGGAATCAGGTTGAATACGGCGAGCACCACGTTGATGCTCAGCACCGTGAGAAGCACAGTCACCACGAAGGAACTGTGAGACCCGAATTTCAGCAGCAGCGCGCACACCAGCGCGATCAGCAGGTTGCTCAGCGGCCCGGCGGCCGACACCCACAGCGTGCCCCAGCGGCCCAGGTTGTTCGGGTTGATCGGCACGGGCTTGGCGAACCCGAAGCCCACCAGCAGCATCAGCAGCGTGCCGAAGGGGTCGAGGTGCTTGAGGGGATTGAGCGTCACGCGGCCGTAGCGCCGGGGCGTCGGGTCTCCCAGCCGGTCGGCCGTCCAGGCGTGCGCGAATTCGTGAAAGGCGAGCGACAGCACGAGCGCCGCCGCGATGATCACGAACGCCAGGGGGTTCGAGGTCAGCAGTGAGATCAGGCCCATAGTCCAGGCATTCTACGGGCCGTCCCGCGGTCATTTGCCTGTCAGGTATGAGTGCAGCGCCCGGCGCTCGTCGTCCGCACTGCGCAGCGTCCCGGCCCGGCGCAGCGCGGCCAGGTGGGCCAGCGCGGCCCCGACGGCCGGGCCGGGGGCCACGCCCAGCGAGACGACATCCCTGCCAGTCAGCGGCGTGTACGCGTCCGGGCGCAGCAGGGCGCGCAGCTGGCGTTCCGGCGTGCCTTCAGGGAAATGGGTGTCGGATACGGCGCGGGCGAGCAGCGCGGCCGGGCGGTCGCCGAGGTCGAGGCGCGCGGCCAGTGCGTCCGGATCGGGCGCGGCGTGCAGCAGGGCGGCGGCGTAGGTCTGCGGCGTGACCGTGTGGCTGTGCTCGCGCTGGTCGTCGAGGGCGTCCAGCACCGAGGTGTCGGGCAGCAGCGTGCCGGCGCCCCACGTCCGCAGGATGCGTGCCGCCGCGCCGGGCCGGGGTTCGGCCAGCAGGAGCTTCAGCTCGGCCCACAGCCGGGGCGTGCGGTCGGCCATCTCCAGCGCGTCCGGCACCTGGGCGAGCAGGTCCGGGTGGGCACTCAGGCCCAGCCGCGCCGCCAGCCGCGCGCCGCGCACGAGCCGGCTGGCGTCCTCGCGCAGCGACTGTGCGTGCAGCGGGCGCAGCGTGCGGGCGTGCAGGTCGTCCACGCCGCCCACCACGTCCAGCAGGGCCGCCGGGCCGGTGGGGGAGAGCCGCAGGGCCAGGGCGTTCACGCTGAAGTCGCGCCGGCGCAGGTCGTCCTCCAGCGTGCCGGGGGCCGGCACGGGGTTGCGGCCCGGCACCGGGTACGACTCGCGGCGGGCGCGTACCAGATCGGCGGCCCGCCCGTCCGGCAGGGTCACGGTGGCGTTCTGGAACGCAGGGTGGAAGGTCATCGGCAGGCCCGTCGCGCGGGCGAGGGCTTCCACATCGGCGCCGTACACGGCCACGTCGAGGTCCAGGGGCCGACCGCCCAGCAGCGCGTCGCGCACCGCGCCGCCGACCAGGGCGACGTCGGCGCCGGGTCCGGCCAGCGTCGCCACGGCGGTCAGCCACGACCGGTCGTCCGGTCCCAGCTGCGCCCACACGCGCCCGGCCGGAGACGTCACGCCGCGCGGGCCGGGGGCCGGCTCACTGGTAGGAACTGGCGTCCAGCGTGACCTTCACGTCGCGCGTCTGGCCGCCCCGCCAGACCTTCAGGGTCACGGTGTCGCCCTGCTTCTTGTCGATCAGCGCGGCCTGCAGGTCCTCCACGCCGTCCACGGGATCGCCGTCGGCCGCGGTGATCACGTCGCCGCCCAGCACGATCTGGCCGCCCCTGAACTGCTGCACGTCGGTGCCGGCCTTCAGGCCCGCCTTCGCGGCGGGCGAGCCGGGCGTGACCTCGCCGACCACCAGGCCGCTCTCCGGCACCCCCAGCTGCTCCTTGCCCTGCGGGCTCAGGGCGCTCAGGCCGACCGGCACGTTCTGCCCCTGCGCCTGCGCGCTCAGGCCGGCAGTCAGGCCGATGCGCGGCGCGGTCACGATGCCGCCCTTCGCCGCCTGGAGGCGGGGCAGCAGGTTCTTCGCGGCGTTGATGGGAATGGCGAAGCCCACACCGGCGCTCTGGCCGGTGCCGCCCGCCTGCACGCCGGGGCTGATGATCTGCGTGTTGATGCCGATCACGCGCCCGCCTGAGTCCAGCAGCGGTCCGCCGGAGTTGCCGGGGTTGATGGCGGCGTCGGTCTGGATGGCCTTCTGCGTGATGCCCTGGCCGCTCACGCCGCCGAAGCCGATGGGAATCTGCCGGGCGGTGCTGCTCACGATGCCCTCGGTCACGGAGAAGTCCAGGCCGAAGGGCGCGCCCATGGCGATGGCCTTCTGGCCGACCTTCAGGGTGTCGCTGTTACCCAGCGGAATGGGCCGCACCAGCCCCGCGTCCAGGCCGGTGGGGCGGATCAGCGCGAGGTCGTACTGCGGCGCGAGGCCGATCACCTTTGCGGGCACGCTCTTCTGCTGGCCCATCACGCGCACGCTGATCTTCTGCGCGGCGCCCGAGCTATCCTCGCCGGCGACCACGTGGTAGTTCGTGAGGATGTCTCCTGCCGCGTTCACGAAAAAGCCGCTGCCGACGCCCTGCTGCACCTGGGTCTGCCCGCCCTGCCCGAACATCATGCCGAAGGGGTCCTGCGTGACCACCTGCGTCTCGGTGCTGATGTACACCAGCCCCGGCTCGTAGCGCGCGACCACCTGGATGGTGTTCTGCTCGTTCTGGAGTTTCGCCCCTGCCTCGGCCGCCGGGGTGGACGCGGCCGGGGTCTGGGCCGACGTCTGGGCGTTCCCCAGCGGCACCTGGCCGCGCAGGAACGTCGCCCCCAGCCCCAGCCCGACGAGAACGAGAATGACCGCCACCCCTCTGCCCCTCATTCGCCCATTATCCGTGCCCGCGGGGGCGCCCGGCTTGAGCGATGGTTGCGCCTTCCCATGCCTGCGCCACATGACCGATGCGCGCCGCCCGGCCATGTGCTCAGCTGGGCGTATGCCCGACCTGACCGCAGCCATGACGGACCTGAAGCGCGCGCTGGGCGCTTTCCTGGAGCGTGGGCGCGTGGACGGTGTGTTCCACGTGCAGCCCGGCGGCCCCGGCAGCGTGCCCGCCCTGGCCGATCTGGACGTGCCGGAACTGCACCTCGACGTGCTGCCCGAGTCGCCCACGGACGTGCAGCGCGCGGCGCTGGCGGGCCTGGGCTACGTGCCGGAAACCGCGCATGCGTGGCGGCATCCGGCCGGCTGGCGGGTGGTGCTGGGGGACCACGACAGCGGCTGGCGGGCCACGCAGGGCCTCCTGCGCGCCCTGCTGCTGGGCGATTCGCGCGCCGCGCAGGAGTACCGGCAGGTGTATACGTGGGACGGCCGCGCCGCCGCGGACCACGCGCTGGCGGGAGCGGCGCTGGACCGCCACGCCCGCGTGGTCGCGTGGCAGCCGCTGCACTTCGCCGCGCGGGCCTTCGCGGCCCTGGACGCGCCGTGGCAGGTGGCGGGTGGGTGGGCGCTCGACCTGCACGCGGGGCGCCCCTTACGCGCGCACGACGACGTCGACATCGAGATTCCCCGCAGCGCGCAGGCGCAGCTCCCGGACGTGCTGCGCGGGTGGCGGCTGGACGCGGCCGTGGACGGCGCGTACCACGCGTTCCAGCCCCCGCTGGCCCCTTCGTCGCACCAGGTCCACGCCCGGCACCCCGAGCTGCCGGACGTGCTGATGGTGGACGTGATGCTCACCGACATCAGCGGCGGCATGTGGCACTACCGGCGCGACCCGGTCATCACCCGGCCGCTGGCCGAGGCCCGGCGGGTGGGGCAAGGCGGCCTCCCTTACCTCGTGCCGGAGATCGTGCTGCTGTTCAAGGCCGGGTCGGTCGGCCGGGAGCCGCGCGGCAAGGACCGCGCCGATTTCGAGCGGGCGCGGCCCACACTGGACGCGCCGGCCAGGGCGTGGCTGCGCGCCGCTCTGGAACGCACCCGGCCCGGCCACCCGTGGGTGGCGCAACTGGCGTGATCCTCACGCGCGGGCGTGCGTTTCGGCAGCGTCCAGCGCGGCGATCTCGTCGGGGCTGATGTGGTAGCGCTCGCCGCACCAGTGGCACACGATCTCCTGCCCGCCGTCGTCGATCATCTCCTGGCGTTCGGCCGCGGAGAAGAACTTCAGAGAGTCGCTCGCCTTCGTGCGCGAGCAGCGGCACTCGAAGCGCACGTCCTGCGCTTCTTGCGCCAGCGTCAGGCCCAGGCCCTCGGCGGCGCGTTCCATCACGCCCAGCAGGCCGCCATGGCGCAGCGCGGTCGTGATCTGGCCCAGGGCGCGGATGTTCGTCTCAAGCGTGCCCAGGGTCTCGTCGGTCACGCCCGGCATCGCCTGCACCAGCAGGCCGCCCGCGTGCGTGACGCGCTGACCTTCCTCATATACGCCCAGCAGCACGGCGTTCGGGATCTGCTCGGACACGCCCAGGTACGCGCTGACGTCCTCGGCGATCTCGCCGCTCACCAGCCGGATGCTGCCGGTGTACGGCTCGCCGTTGTCGAGCAGGCGCGTGACCGCGAGTTCCCCGTCGGTGCCCACCACGCCGCTCACGTCCAGTTTGCCGTCGGATTCGCGCAGCGGCAGGTCGGCGTGCGGCTGCCGGACATAGCCGCGCACGCGGCCGTCGGCGCTGCCCTCGGCCACGATCCAGCCGACCGGGCCGTCGCCCTCGACGCGCACCGTCACGCGGCTGTCGCTGCGTTTGCCCAGCACGACGCTCAACAGTGCCGAGGCAGTCAGGGTGCGGCCCAGCGCGGCGGTCGCGGTCTTGCTCAGGTCGTGGCGCACCCGGGCGTCCTCGACCACGCGCGTCGAGTCCATGCCAATGAACCTGAGGGTGTTCCCGGCTGCCGTGCCGCGCAGCAGGAAGGAGGATGTGGGGGCCGGATCAGACATACCCCCGACCCTATCCGGTTCGCCCGCCGGGGGGTGTGGGAGCCCTCTCATTCGCGCCGGAACCGTCCTGAACGGCGTCTGTGACATGGCCTGCCCGAAGCTGACGCGTCTCCGACGCGGATGCAGCTCGGCCTTCAGCGTGGTGTCAAGGGCTTCTCATGGGGACTCACTACGCTACAGGGCAACCCGGAAATTGGACCGGGTTCAACAAATACCGGTTTTCTCTGTCATGGACGCATCAGTTCCGCGTCAGACCCAGGAGTCCCAATGACCACCCCCGCCACCAAGATGCTCACCGCCGTGGCCCTGGCCACCCTCACGATGAGCCTCGCCGCGTGCAGCGGCGGTTCGCAGGCGAACAGTGCGAAGTCCACCCTGGTCGTGCAGGAAAGCGCCGACATCCCCACCCTGGACCCCGGCACCACCTACGACACCGGCAGCGGCCAGATCGTTGAAAACCTCTACGAGACCCTCGTCACGTACAAGGGCAACTCGATCCGCGACCTCGCGCCGCTGCTCGCCACCGAGTGGCAGGAAAACCAGGACGGCCGCGAGTACCGCTTCACCCTGCGCGACGGTGTCAAGTTCCACAGCGGCAACGCCTTTACCTGTGCGGACGCCGAATACACCTTCCGCCGCAATCTGGTGACCAACACCGCCGACAGCGGGAACTGGTTCCTGTCCGAGAGCCTGCTCGGCACGCCCAGCAACGCCAGCGACGACCAGAGCATCACGTGGCAGCGCATCACCGACGCCGTGAAGTGCGACGGCGAGACGCTGGTGTTCAGCCTGCCCAAGGCCGACCCGGCGTTCCTGGCCAAGCTCGCGTACACCGGCCAGGGCATCGTGGACAGCAAGCACGCCATCCAGATCGGTGAGTGGGACGGCACCGAGGCCACGTGGAAGGCCGCCGTCGGCAAGGACCTGACCGGCAGCCCCCTCGCGCAGCAGCCCAGCGGCACCGGCGCGTACAAGCTCGTCGAGAAGACCGCCACGGCCGTGACCGCCACCGCCTTCGACGGGTACTGGGGCGACAAGCCCGCCATCACCAACATCCTGATCCAGAAGGTGCCCGAACAGGCCGCGCGCCTCCAGGCCTTTGAGAAGGGCGACGCCGACCTGATCGAGACCGGTGGCCGCCCCGTCATTGACGTGCAGCTGCGCGGCAAACCCGGCATCGCCGTCCTCGACGGCCTGCCCGACACCAGCGCCTTCGGCATCAGCATGAACGAGGCGATCAAGGGTGGAAACATCGGCAGCGGCAAGCTCGACGGCGCCGGCGTCCCCGCCAACTTCTTCAGCGACGTGAACGTCCGCCGCGGCTTCGTGGCCGCGTTCGACGTGCCCACCTACATCAAGGAGGTGCAGGGCGGCGAGGGTGACGCCCGCAACGTCCTGCTGCCCGACACCTTCCCCGGCTACGACGCCGAACTGGACGGCGCGAAGTTCAACCTGGACGCCGCCCGCAGCGCCTTCCAGCAGGCCTGGGGCGGCCAGGTGTGGACCCAGGGCTTCACGGTGAACATCTCGTACCGTGCCGGCAGCGTGTCTGCCCAGACCGGCATGGAACTCCTGAAGAAGAACATCGAGGCCCTGAATCCGAAGTTCAAGGTGAACATCGTGTCCAAGGAGTGGAGCGAGATCATCAAGGGCAGCAACCAGGGCACCGAGGCGATGGTCATGACCGGCTGGTCCCCGGACTATGCCGACCCCGACAACTTCGTGACCACCTTCTACGCCAGCACCGGCTACTACCACCCGCGCATCAACGTCAAGGACCCCCAGATCGACGCGTGGATCACCGAGGCGCGCAGCACCACCGACACCGCCCGCCGCAACGATCTCTACAAGCAGGTCGCCGAGCGCGCGCTGGACCAGGCGTACTACATCCTGATGCCCAGCAACCCCGGGATCATCGCGTACCGCGACACCGTGAAGGGCATCAGCAAGGACACCTTCAACCCCATGATCGCCTTCCGCACCGGCACGCTGTGGAAGGACCTCAGCAAGAGCTGAGGCGATCACGGCTTCCTTCTCCCCGGTGGCGCCATACGGCGGGCCGGGGAGTTCGCGTGTTCTCCAGCCCGGGCGGGCGCCGCGCCCCGTATCCTGTGCCCATGCTCGACAGCGAATCGGACTCGCCCCGCGCCATCAGCCTGCTGCTCGTGGACGACCACCCGGTCGTGCGCAAGGGCACCCGCGAACTGCTGGAGGGCGAAGCCGACCTGCACGTGGTGGGCGAGGCCGGCAGCGGCGAGGAGGCCATCGTCAAGGCCCGCGCCCTGAGCCCGGACGTGATCCTGATGGACGTGTCCATGCCCGGCATGAACGGCATCGAGGCGACCAAGGCGATCAAGCAGGAGCAGCCGGGCGTGGGCGTGCTGGTCCTGACCAGCTACGACGACGACGCGTACGTGTTCGCGCTGCTGGAGGCGGGTGCGGCCGGATACCTCCTCAAGAACGCCAGCGAGGACGACCTGCTCGGTGCCGTGCGGGCCGTCGCGGCCGGCGAGAGCGCCCTGCACCCCAGCGTGGCGCGCAAGGTGCTCGAGCGCTTCAGCGCGAACGCCACCCCGACCCCGCCCGAGGACGACCTCTCGCCCCGCGAGCTGGAGGTGCTGCGCGTGGCCGCCACCGGTCGCACCAACAAGGAAATCGCCCGCGACCTCGATATCAGCCCCCGCACCGTGCAGGTGCACCTTGCCAACATCTTCTCCAAACTGGGCGTGGGCAGCCGCACCGAGGCCGTGCTGTACGGCATCAAGCGCGGCTGGATCGACCCGAAGCTGGTGTGAACGCCCGGTCTGTGGCGCTCCCCGTGGCCGGCGGCGATCATGACGGTCCCGAACCGGCTGCTGTGCTCTCCTCGACGCTCGGCGCACCACCCACCCTCATGCCCGCTGCTCTCTGTCCCTTGCCATGACCCTGCCGCCGTTCCCTCCGACCCTGACCAACGCCTCGACCACCGTGCAGTTCGGCCGGGCGCTGGCAGAGTTCGCGTGTCATGTGGCCGGCGCGCACGGCGTGCAGGTGTGGGTGGTGCAGGACGCGCACCTGGAAGTGGTGGCCGAGGAGGGCCGCGGCCTGGGCCTGAGTGACGGTACCCTGGCCGGCCGGGCACTGGCCGGGGGCACGCTGATCGCGGAGGGCATGCTCTCCGCGCTGCCGTTCGGGTGCGGCGTGATCGAGTTCGTGGGGGCGCGGCCGGAGGGAATCGAGGAACTGCTGACTGTGTCGCCGCTGTTCACGCTGGCGCTGGAGGGCGTGCAGGCGCGTGAGGCCCGGCGTGGGCACGGCCGGATCGCGGAGACGGTCGAGGGGCTGGTGCGCCGGCTGGGCGGCAGCCTGGACCTGCCGCAGGTGCTGACGGTCACGGCACAGAGTGCGGCGCTGGCGCTGGGCTTCTCGCGCGCGTTCGTGGGGTTGTTCGATCAGGTGGTCGAGGGTGTGGCCCGCACCGGCGAGGTCTACACCTACGGCTTCGACGAGTCCTTTACCGGGGGGATCGGGGTGGGTCCGGTGACCTTCGAGCGGCTGATGACGCGCGGCGAGGCGATCCGCTACGAGCGGGTGCGCGACGCGGGCTCCGCGTTCGCGGCGAGCCTGGCCGAACTGGGGCCGGAGGCGGCGGTGCTGGCCCCGCTCTCGGCGCGCGGCCGGCCGCTGGGGCTACTGTACGTGGATTCCCGCTCGCCGGGCGCGGGCGCGACCGAGGACGACGCGCGGCTGGTGCTGGCGCTGGCCGAGCAGGCGTCGCTGGCGATCGACAACGCGCGGCTGTATGCGCTGGAAACCCGCAAGCGCGAGGCGGCCGAGGCGCTGCGCGAGGCGGGCGCGGCGCTGGCGGGCAGCCTGCACCTCTCGGACACGCTGCCGCGCGTGCTGGAGCGCGCCGTGGCCCTGTTCCGGGCGGACGCGGCGGCGGTGTACGAACTCCAGCCGGATGGCCGGACGCTGAACATCCGCTCGGCGCTGGGGCTGCCCAGCGAGTACGTGCTGCGCGTGCGCGCGAAGGTCGGTGCGGGCGTGACGGGCCGCGCGGCCGAGCGGCGCGAGGT
This sequence comes from Deinococcus metalli, assembly GCF_014201805.1. NCBI lineage: Bacteria > Thermotogati > Deinococcota > Deinococci > Deinococcales > Deinococcaceae > Deinococcus > Deinococcus metalli. The sequence goes on from NZ_JACHFK010000007.1 coordinate 250,484, forward strand.
CGTCGCCGCCCGCGACCTGAACACCGAGAACTACGGGGGTGGCAGCCGCTACACCCGGCAACTGCTGGCGCAGGGCCGGTACCCGTACAAGGGCGTGGTGGGCCTGCCGCTGGTCACGCGCGCCGGGGTGTTCGGCGTGCTCACGCTGTACTGGGAGGCCACGCTGCCGCTCGACGACGACGACCGGGCGCTGCTGGGCGTGTTCGCCGCGCAGGCCGCGCTCGCCATCGAGAACGCCCGGCTGTACGAGGAGGAACTGCGCCGCGAGCGCGAGTCGGCGGTGCTGCTGAACGTGGGCCGCCTGCTGGGCGAGGACCAGGGCGACGAGACGCTGGCGGAGGCCGCGCGGCTGGCGACGCTGGCCCTGAACGGCGGGCGCGGCCTGATCGCCCTGCTAGGTGAGTACGGCGAGGTGGTGCGCTGCGCGACGTACAACCTCCACCCGCCCCGGCCGGACGAGCTGGCCTCGCTGATGTCGCAGCTGGGCCGGGGGCCGCGCCCGCTGACGCGCCGGGCGTGCCTGCCGGTGGCGGGCAGCGGCCTGATCGTGCCGCTGCACGGCGGCGAGGGCGACGGCCGCGGCGTGCTGGGCTTCCTGTACGCGGACGATCCCGGCACCGAGCCGCCCAGCGACCGCGTGCTGGCGCTGGCCCGCTCGGTCGCAGATCAGATGGCCCTGACCCTCACACGCGAGCGGCTGCTGGCCGCCCTGGAGCGCGAGGAGGCCCGCTACCGCCAGCTGGCCGAGGGCGCGCACGACCTGATCCTGAGCGCCGACCCGCGCGGCGTGATCACGTACGCGAACCCGGCGGCGGTGCGGCTGTTGCAGCCGCTGACCGGGCCGCTGGTGGGGTCTGTGGTGCTGACCCTGCCGAACCCCGCCACCCAGGACGCGCTGCGGGTGGCGTGGATGGCCGCCGCGACCAGCCTGGCGGGGGGCCGCGCGGAGATCCAGGTGGGCCGCTACCGCCTGGAGGTGCGCCTGAGCGCTGTGGGTGCCGGCGAGGGTGTGCTGCTGGTCGCCCGCGACCTCTCGGAACTCCAGACGCTGGCCGAGGAGATCAACCGGCGCGGCCAGGCGCTGGAGGCCGCGACCAGCCGCCAGACCGAGCTGCGCACGTACCTGACGCTGTTCACCCAGGCGCAGGAGGAGGAGCGCCGGCGCATCAGCCGCGAGCTGCACGACGACACGGCGCAGGTGCTGACCGCCACGACCCGCCGGGTGGCCCGGCTGGCACGTGACCTGGACGGCGAGCGGCGCGAGCGGGCCGACGACATCCTGGGCGACCTGAACGCGGCCATCGAGAGCGTGCGGCGCTTCGCGCGCAACCTGCGGCCCAGCGTGCTGGACGACCTGGGCCTGCTGCCCGCGCTGGAATGGCTGGCCGGGCAGGCCCACACCGACACGCGCCTGGAGGTCAGCGGCCTGGAGCGCCGCCTGAGCCCGGCGGCAGAGCTGACCGTGTTCCGGCTGTCGCAAGAAGCGCTGAACAACGTGGACAAGCATGCCCAGGCGCACACCGCCGCGATCCGCGTGGCCTTCCGCGAGGACCGCGTGCGCGTGGCGATCAGCGACGACGGCCGGGGCTTCACCGCCGAGCAGGCCGACGCCCAGGCCCGCAGCGGTCACCTGGGCCTGATCGGCCTGCGCGAGCGCGTGGAACTGGCCGGCGGAGAGCTGGAGGTCGCCAGCACGCCAGGCCAGGGCACCACGCTGGCCTTCGTCCTGCCCGGTTGAACGTCGTCTGTACCGGTGACGGCGCGTCCCGTGCGGCGTGCGGCCCCAGGTGCTAGCGTCCTCGGCGTGACGCCTGCCCACAGCCCTCTTTCACTTCGTCTGCTGGGGGCCGGGGGGGCGGCGTTCTTTGCGCTGGGCGTGCTGCAACCCATGTACGGCCCGCTGTTTCCGTTCTTCCAGTCGCAGTTCGGGGTCAGCACGGCCACGGTGGGCGTGATTGCCAGCGCGCACTTCGTGGGCTCCGCCATCTCCCCGCCGCTGGCCGGCGTGATCCTCACGCGGGTGAGCACGCGCCGCGTCGTGGTGGCGTGCCTGCTGCTCCTGCTGGTGGCGGCGCTGCTGGTGGGTCTGGCGCCCAGCTGGCCGCTGGCGGTGGGCGCGGCGGTACTGGGCGGTGTCAGCCAGGGCGGCCTGGCCAGTTCCATCAACGCCTACCTGGCCGCGGCGGGCACCCGGGCCATCAACTTTGCGAACGCGCTGTTCGGCCTGGCGAGCATGCTCTCGCCGCTGGTGGCCGCGTGGCTCGCGCCCTCGGGGCTGGTGTGGCCGTTCGCGGTCGTGGCGGGCCTCGCCGCCGTGTCGCTGCTGGCCGCGCGGGTGTGGGGCGTGCCGGCGATCCCACCCCCGGCAGCGCAGGCCCCGGCGAGGCGAGTGGGCCGCTCCATGACCCTGTTCGCGGTGATGCTGATCTGTTACGTGGGCCTGGAAGTGGGCTTCGGCGCGTGGGGCGGCAAGCACATGCTGGGCATCGGCGTGGCGCAGGCGGCGCTGATTGTCAGCCTGTACTGGGGCGGTTTCACGCTGGGCCGCGCGCTGGCGAGCGCCTTCGGGGCGCGCTTCCAGCCGGGGCCGCTGGTGCTGGGCTGCGCCGCCCTGGCGACGGTGGCGGCCGTGCTGGGCACCGTGCCGGCCCTGGCGCCCTACACCTATCCGCTGGCGGGGCTGGCGCTGGGGCCGATCTTCGGCACCTCGATGGTGTGGGCGGCGCAGATCCTGCCGGTGCGCTTCGTGCCCTTCTTGCTGGTGTCGGGCAGCGTGGGCGGCATCCTGGTGCCGTGGCTGATCGGGCTGGGCTTCGCGCGCAGCGGGCCGGTCGCGGTGCCCACCGTCCTGACCGTGCTGGGCGCGCTGCTGTGCGTGCTGATCCTGGTGACGCTGCGGGTGCGCCGCGTGCGCGTGGACGTGGACGCGCCCTCCGTGGCGTGAGCAGCTGACCCGCGCGTTGCCAGCGGTGGGGGCGTGTGGCAGAATGCGCGCTGATTCTCACCAATCCACCCCGTCCCGGTTGTTCGGGGACAGCGAAGCAGGTACGGAGGCCGAAGTGGCGCAAGCGACGAGCAGACAGGTGAAACTCACACGCGAGGGCTTCGAGCGCCTTCAGAAGACGCTGGAGCAGGAGCAGGCGCGCCTGACGGAGGCGACCCGCATCCTGCAGGAGCAGATGGAGACGAGTTCCGACACCGAGGACACCGGCCTGGAGGACGCCAAGCGCGAGAAGATGAACATCGAGGCGCGCATCGACGAACTCGAGGACACCCTGGCGCGCGCGACGGTCATCGAGGACCACGAGAACGAGGGCCGCGTGGAACTCGGCGCGATCGTGATGCTCTCCAACGAGACCACCAAAAAGGACATGAAGGTGCAGGTCGTGTCGGCCCCCGAGGCCACCGTCACGGGCGGCAGTCTGCCCCGCGTGAGCGAGGACAGCCCGGTCGGCAAGGAACTGATGGGCCGGCGCAAGGGCGACGCCTTCGTGGTGAATCTCGACAACGGCAAGCAGATGAAGTACAAGGTCAAGAGCATCGAGTACTAGGGCGTGTCAACGGTCGGGCGTGGGCAGGTGGGCCGCCCCGCCTGACGAAGACGAACAGGGCAGGGGGCAGAGCGCGTGATGGTCCGCCCTCTGCTCTCTGCCGTGTGCCCCCGGCCTCCGTATACTTCCCCCCATGACTGACGTTTCTACTCCGTCCGGTGCTGCGCGGCGCGAGGGTCTGCACGAGCAGACGGTGGCCCGGCTGAACAACCTGGACGCGCAGGTCGCCGCCGGGTTCGAGGCGCACCCGTACTCGTACCCCCGCACCCACCACGCGCGTGACGTCCTGGCGGCGCACCCGGCGGACAGCGAGGGCCGGCTGGAGCCCGGGCACGAGTGGCCGGACGAGGTGTACGCCCTGGCGGGCCGCGTGACCCTGCTGCGCCACATGGGCAAGGCGGCCTTCGCGGACCTGCGCGACGAGTTCGGCACCCTGCAACTGTTCTTCAGCCGCCAGGACACCGAGAATTTCGACCCGACGAAGAAGATCGACCTGGGCGACATCGTGGGCGTGACCGGGCATCCCTTCGTGACCAAGACCGGGCAGCTGACCCTGAAGGTCACGTCGTGGCAGCCGCTGGTCAAGAGCCTGCACCCGCTGCCAAGCAAGTTCCACGGCCTCCAGGACGAGGAACTGCGCGCCCGGCGCCGCTACCTGGACCTGATGGTCACCGAGGGCGCCCGCGAGAAGTTCCAGGCGCGCAGCCGCATGATCCGCTACATCCGGCAGGTGCTGGACGGCCGGGGCTTCATGGAGGTCGAGGGGCCGACCCTCCAGGTCACGGCGGGCGGCGCCGAGGCCCGGCCGTTCATGACGCACCACAACGCGCTGTCGCACGACTTCAAGCTGCGGATCTCCCTGGAGCTGTACCTCAAGCGGCTGCTGGTGGGCGGCTTCGAGAAGGTCTACGAGATCGGCCGGGTGTACCGCAACGAGGGCATCGACCGCACGCACAACCCGGAATTCACCATGCTGGAGCTGTACTGGGCCTACGTCGACTACGCCGACATCGCTAAGCTGGTCGAGGACCTCTTGAGCGGCATGGCGCTGGAGGTGCACGGCTCGTACACCTTCGAGTACCAGGGCAAGACGCTGGACTTCACGCCGCCCTTCGCGCGCGTGGACTACGTGGGCGGGCTGCGCGAGCACGTGCCCGAACTGGACTTCGATCCGCTGGATCTGGACCGCCTGCGCGCGTTCTGCGACGCCCGCTACCCGCAGTGGAAGGGCGTGCCGGCGTACAAGCTGCTGGACAAGCTGTTCGGTGAGTACGTCGAGCCCCTGCTGACCAACCCGACCTTCGTGATGGACCACCCGGCCGTGATCAGCCCGCTCGCCAAGACGCACCGCAGCCGCACGGACGCCGTGACCGAGCGCTTCGAGGTGTTCTGCTCGGGCTTCGAGCTGGCCAACGCCTTCTCGGAACTCAACGACGCCTTCGACCAGCGCGAGCGCTTCGAGGCCCAGAGCGCGAGGCAGGCCGCCGGCGACGATGAGGCCCACCCGCAGGACGAGGACTTCCTGCTGGCGCTGGAGTACGGCATGCCCCCGGCGGGGGGGCTGGGCATCGGCATCGACCGGCTGGCGATGCTGCTGACCGACTCCGATTCCATCCGCGACGTGCTGCTGTTCCCCCTGCTGCGCCCCGAGGGGCACGGCGGGGACGAGGACGCCGCGACGACCTGAACGCCACCCGGAGGGGAGGGCCGCTCACGGTTGGATGGGCGGCCCTTTCTGTGGTGTGCCCGGTACAGGCCGGAGGACCGCCGGACGCGGCCTGCGGTGTATCGATTCAGTTGATTTGTCCATTTGACAAACAAAACTCGCCGGTGCAGCATGGCCTCCGCACACCATCCACCGTCCTCACACGGACTTCACATCTCTTTTCTCTGCCGTGGCCTGTACCCGGGCCGGCGACCGCCCTGAACGCAGGGCCAGGATGCTCTTGACGCACGCTGCCCACTCCCACGACACGCTGGACCTGGCCGCCATCCGGGCGCGCCACACGGTGCTGTTGCTGGGGCTGCTGTGGGAAGGCGACCGCGCGCGCGTCGACATCGCCCGCGACCTGGGGCTGTCGCGCTCCGCGATCAGCAACATTGTCGCGGAACTCATGGACGTGGGGCTGGTGCAGGAAGCCGGCGCGCGCAGCGGCGCCCAGGTGGGCCGGCGCGCCACCCTGCTGCACCTGAACGCCCGCGCGGCCATGCTGCTGGCCATCGACCTGGGGGCCAGCCACGCGCGGGTGGACGTGCTCGACCTGCGCTGCCGCAGCCTGGCGTCGCGCAGCGTTCCGCACGACATCCAGCGCGGCCCGCAGGCCACGTACGCGCTGCTGGGCGAACTGGCCGCGCAGGTCATGCGCGAGGCGGGCGTGGTCACCGCGCAGGTGGCCGTGGCGGGTGTCGGCGTGCCCGGCCCGGTCGACCACGAGTCCGGCGGCGTGGTGCTGCCGCCCAACATGCCCGGCTGGGACGGCGAGAACGTGGGCGAGGGACTGCGCCGCGTGCTGGGCGTGCCGGTGCTGGTGGACAACGACGCGAACCTGGGCGCCCTGGCCGAGACGCGCTTCGGCGCGCACCGCGGCGTGGCCGACCTGATCTACGTGAAGCTCGCCACCGGTATCGGCGCGGGGGTGCTGCTGGGCGGCCGGCTGCACCGCGGCGCGCGCGGCGGTGCCGGCGAGATCGGGCACATCAGCATCAACGAGCAGGGCCCGGTCGGGCGCAGCGGGAACCCCGGCAGCCTGGAGAGTTACGCGGCCGCGCAGGTGCTCGCGCCGCTGGCCGCGCAGCTGCGGGCGTCCGGCACGCCGTCCACACTGGGCGACGCGCCGACCCTCGCGGACCTGCTGCGCCACGCGAACAGCGATCCGCTGGCGCGCGCCGTGTGGCAGACCACCGGGCACCACCTGGGCGTGGCGATCAGCACCATGCTGAACCTGTTCAACCCGCAGGCGGTCGTGATCGGCGGGCGGCTGGCGCAGGCGGGCGAGGTGCTGATCGGCGCGGTCCGGACCAGCGCCCAGCAGCGCACCATGCGCATCAACGCCGAGCGCGCCCGGCTGGACCTCAGCACCCTGGGCGGCGACGCCGGCGTGCTGGGCGCCGGCGCCATGATGCTCGGCGCGCTGTTCACGCCGCGCGGCCTGCCGCACCTGTACGCCATCTCGCACCCTCTGTCCGCCGCCGGTGCGGGGAGTCGCGCCCCACCCCGCGCCGGGCTATCATCCATGACGCCCGACAATCCGAACGCCCGGTCCATCTCGGTCCAGCCCTTTCCCTTCCTGAACGGAGGAGTGCCATGAAAAAAGCCCTGCTGATCGCCACCGCCCTTGCTGTCACGTCCAGCGCCCTCGCCGCCGGCAAACTGGAGATCTTCTCCTGGTGGTCCGGTGACGAAGCGCCCGCGCTCAACGCCCTGGTCAAGCTGTACCAGTCCAAGTACCCCAGCGTGAACGTGGACAACGCCACCGTGTCCGGCGGCGCCGGCACCAACGCCAAGGCCGTCCTGAAGACCCGCATGCTGGGCGGCACGCCCCCCGACTCGTTCCAGGCGCACGCCGGCCAGGAACTGATCGGCACGTGGGTCGTCGCCAACCGCATGCAGGACCTGACCCCGCTGTTCAAGAGCGAGGGCTGGAACAAGGTGTTCCCCGCCGACCTGATCAAGCTGATCTCCAGCCAGGGCAAGATCTGGAGCGTGCCGGTCAACGTGCACCGCAGCAACGTCATGTGGTACAACCCCGCCAAGCTCAAGGAGTGGGGCGTATCGGTGCCCAAGACGTGGCCCGAGTTCCTGACCACCTGCGCCACCCTCAAGTCCAAGGGCGTGGCCGCGCCGCTGGTCGTGGGCGAGAACTGGACCGAGCAGCACCTGTGGGAAAGCGTCATGATCGGCACACTGGGCGCCCAGGGCTGGGAGAACCTGTTCAGTGGCAAGCTGAAGTTCACGGACCCCCGCGTGGTCGGTGCGTTCACCACCTACGGCAAGGTGCTCGACTGCGCCAACAAGGACGCCTCGGGCCTGAGCTGGCAGCAGGCCAGCGACCGCATCATCGACGGCACCAGCGCCTTCAACATCATGGGCGACTGGGCGGCCGGGTACTTCACGACCACCAAGAAGCTCGCCCCCGGCACCGGCTTCGGCTGGGCCGCGTCCCCCGGCACCACCAAGGTCTTCGTGATGCTGGCCGACTCCTTCGGCCTGCCCAAGGGCATCAAGGACCCCACCGAGACCACCAACTGGCTCAAGGTGCTGGGCAGCAAGGAAGGTCAGGACACCTTCAACCCGCTCAAGGGCTCCATTGCCGCGCGCACCGACTCGGACCTGAGCAAGTACAGCGTGTACTCCAAGAGCGCGGCGACCGACTGGAAGAGCAGCAAGATCGTGGGCTCCATGGTGCACGGCGCCGTCGCCCCCGAGAGCTTCACCAGCGCCTTCGGGGCCGTGATCGACCAGTTCGTGGCCAGCAAGAACAGCGCCGCCGCCGCCGCCGCCGCGCAGCAGCTGGCCGTGCGCTCGGGCTTCAGCAAGTAAGCCCCGGACTCGGGGGACGAACCCGGACAGCGGGGTGTGAATCGCGGGCCAGCCGGCCCCGGTTCGCACCCTGCCCCCTTGCAAGGAGGCCCACACCATGAAAGGCCTGAGTAAAGACCGCCTGTGGTCGATCGCCGTCCTGACGCCCAGCATCATCCTGATCGCGGTGTTCGTGTACGGCTTCATCGCGCGCAGCGTGTACGTCAGCATGACCGACTGGGGCAACGATCCCGCACAGGCCCTGGCCGAGCACCCGATCATCCGCTGGGTGGGCCTGGCCAACTACGGAGAGCTGTTCACCGGCTTTTTGCAGGGCCGCTTCCGGCAGGAACTCGTGAGCACCATCTTCTTCACGGTGCTGTTCATCGCCGGCTGCCTGATCCTGGGCCTGGGCCTGGCGCTGATCCTCGACCGCAACCCGCGCGGCGAGGGCGTGTGGCGCACCATCTTCCTGTTCCCGATGAGCCTGTCGTTCATCGTGACGGGCACCATCTGGCGCTGGATGCTGCAGCCGCAGGGCGGCGTGAACATGGCGCCCACGCTGGTCGGAGGTGCCCCCAGCACCTTTCCGTGGCTGAGCAGCACCGACTCCGTGCTGAAGTTCGACTGGAACAAGCTGCCGCTGCTGACGGCCAGCGTCGTAGCGGTCGTGCTGATCGTGGTGGCGGTGCGGGCCATGCAGGCCGGTGACCGCCGCCGCACCGTGGTGGCCGCCGTGTGCGCCGGCGTGCTGCTGCTGTGGGCGCTCTTCGTCGGGCCGAACCTCAAGATGCTGCCCGCGCCCGAGTACCACGGCTTCAACCTCGCCCTGATCGGCATCATCATCGCGGCCGTGTGGCAGATGAGCGGGTACACCATGGCGCTGTACCTCGCGGGCCTGCGCGGCATTCCCGAGGAACTGCGCGAGGCCGCCAAGGTGGACGGCGCAAACGATTACGGGATGTACCGGCACGTGATCTTCCCGCTGCTGTCGCCGATCACGCTCTCGGCCATGATCATTCTGGGCCACATCAGCCTGAAGATCTTCGACCTGGTGTACGCCATGGCCGGGCCGGACAACCTCCAGACCAGCGTGCCGGCGCTGAACATGTACCTCACGTCGTTCCGGCAAAACCAGTTCTCGCTGGGCGCCGCGATCGGCACGGTGCTGCTGATCCTGGTGGCGTTCATCATCGTGCCGTACCTCGCGTCGCAGTTCCGCACCGAGGAGGGCCACGCATGACCGCCACACCTGCACAGACCACGCCGGCCACCCTGCCTCGCGCTGGCGTGAAACCCGGGCGCGTGCTGATGTACGCGCTGCTCGTGATCGCCGCGCTGTTCTTCCTGGTGCCCGTGTACCTGCTCTTCGTCACGGCGCTCAAGAGCCCGGACGCCATCAACCTCGCGACGTCGTGGCACTGGCCGTCCGCGCTGAACTGGGCGAGCTTCGCCGACGCGTGGGCCAAGATCGGCGGCAACCTCGGCAACTCGCTGTTCCTGGCGGTGGCCGCGACGATCCTGAGCGCCCTGCTGGGCAGCGTGAACGGCTACGCCCTGAGCAAGTGGAAGTTCCGCGGAGCGAACACGCTCTTCGCGCTGATGCTGTTCGGGATGTTCATTCCGTACCAGGCCGTGCTGATTCCGCTGTTCCAGTTCATCAAGGCGCTCGGGCTGTACGGCTCGATCTGGGGCCTGATCCTGGCGCATGTGGTGTACGGCATCCCGATCACCACATTGATCTTCCGGAACTTCTACGCCGACGTGCCCGACGCCCTGATCGAGGCGGCGACCATCGACGGCGCGGGCTTCTGGAGCATCTACAGCAAGGTGATCTTCCCGATCTCGGTGCCGGGCTTCGTGGTCGTGATCATCTGGCAGTTCACGCAGGTCTGGAACGAGTTCCTGTTCGCCGCGACCCTCACGAACACGTCCTCCCAGCCCGTGACCTACGCCCTGTCGCAGCTCTCCGGCGGGCAGGCGGTCAGCTGGAACCTGCCGATGGCCGGCGCGATCCTGGCGGCGCTGCCCACCCTGCTGGTGTACATCGTGCTGGGCCGCTACTTCGTGCGCGGCCTGCTGGCGGGCAGCGTCAAGGGCTGAGCCCCGCACTGCCTCCACCGTGTCCCGAACGCCGTGGCCCGCGCCGCGGCGTTCGTGCTGTACGGGTGCGCGGGTCCGGCGTGCCGGGCGGGGTAGACTGAGCCCCGACAGCATGGCCAGCGTTGATTCCCCCACGGTATTCGTCGTCGCGGCCGACCCGGCGCGGGCGGCCACCCTTGCCCACGCCCTGCCCCTGGTGACGGTCGTTCCCGTGACGGACGCCGAGACGCTGCTGCGCGAGGCGCACGTCACGCCGCCGGACGTGGCGCTGCTGTACACCGACACGCCCGGGGTGCCGCTGTGGCAGGTGCTGCCCATGCTGCGCCAGCGGGCGGAACTGGGCGGCACGCGCTGGCTGGCGGTGGGCACCCAGGGCCTGGGCGAGATGCTCAGCGCCGGTGCGGACGCCCTGATCAGCGACTCCACGCCCACTGCCGCGCTGGTGTTGCAGGTCCGCACCCTGCTCGGCCGGGCTGCGCAGCACCGCGACATGCAGGGCCGGGTGACGTCCCTGCAACGCCGCATGGATTCCTGGGAACACGAGGAGCGCGTGCGCGACCAGCTGGTGCACATGCTGGTGCACGACCTGAAAAACCCGATCGCGGCCGTGATGGGCCTGCTGGAGATCGTGTACGAGGACCACCGCGTGCCCGAGGACAACCGGGAACTGATCAAGGTCGCGCGCGACGAGACGCAGCACCTCCTGCACCTCGCGGTGAACATGCTGGATGTCCGCAAGATCCAGGCGGGCAAGATGAACCTGAAGCGCGAACTGGTGTTCAGCCCGATGTTCGAGGAAATCCTGGAGCAGGCGCGCGGGGACGTGGGCTCGGGCCTGCGCGACCGGCACGTGCGCAGCGAGGTCGAGCACGACCTGTCACCCGCCAGCGCCGACCCGGAGATCCTGCGCCGGGTGCTTGCCAACCTGATCAGCAACGCCATGAAGCACACGACCACTGGCGGCGTGATCACCCTGATGGTGCGCTCGGTCACCGGTGGCGTGCAGGTGATCGTGCGCGACGACGGCGAGGGCATCCCGGCCGACGACATTCCCAACCTGTTCGCGGCCTTCGAGCAGTCCCGACTGACCCTGCACGGCCGCTTCGACACCGGCATGGGTCTGGCGTTCTGCAAGCTCGCCATCGAGGAGCACGGCGGCACCATCTGGGTGGAATCCGAGCGCGGCAAGGGCGCGACCTTCTACTTCAACCTGCCCCTCGCGGTGGACGGCGAGGACGACGACTTCATCGAGATCCTGAACTGAGGCCCGGCCGTCCGGACCCCGGTACCGACCATGTGCCCCCGATGAGCGCGGATGACGTCCGGCCTGCTCGGGCGACGGCGCCTTTCATGACAGAGTTCTTACAGCACGGGGCTTTGGGCCACTCGATGGTGGCCGGGGACGGGCAGTGACCCAGGTGGAACTCCTGCTGGACGCTGTTTTTCCCTGTCTGACCGCCCGGCGGGGGCAGCGGTGGGGGGGAACGGACGCCCCCGGATTCTGATCCGTAGTTAAATCCTGACTGGGTGCCAGTTAAAGGGGGGTATCATCCACCCGCTGCCGGTGACCGGCACACTGAGTGGCATGAACGTCCCCCGCTCCCCCCTGACCGTGATGGCGCCCGCGCCGCGCCTGACCCTCCAGTCGGCCGCTGGCCGCTCGCAGGCCACCCGCCCGCGTCAGGCCACCGCGTGCAGCCACCTGAGCTGGGCCGGCTGAACGCGACTGGGGCTCACAAGCACAAATCTGGCCGCCTCCGGGCGGCTTTTTCCATGTCACACACGGTGCGATACCCAGGCCTGGACCTGGAAGCCACTAGAAGCCCGGTCGCCGGACGCGCCGTTGTAAGAATTTAGAAAGAGTGGGGTGTCAAGCTTGGGGCATGACCACCATGGAGTACGGCCGACATGTCCGCCGCATTCTGGAATGGGACGAGGTGGAGATCGAGGTGGACGATCCCACCCCGCGCATGCCGGTGGACCTGACGCACGGATCGGTGTTCGTGGTGGAGGAAGAGGACGAGAGCGCTCCGGCCTCCTCGCTGCTGACCTCGGTGGCCCGTCTGTTCGGCCGGCGCTGAACCCTACCGCCCGCTCACACGGCATGAGCAAGGCCCCGCGATGGTCACGGGGCCACCCGCCGACTTCACCCGGTCGGAGCTGGTTGTGGGGTGCCTTTAGTGTACCGTGGACACCAGGCCCGGCGCACCTTTAGGAAAGCTTGAGCTGCCACTCCGTGAAGCGCGCCCACGGCTCGAAGCCCAGCGCCACGTTGATCCCCAGCATCGCCTCGTTCACGTTCGCGTTGCTGGTGCGGACGAAGCGCGCGCCGGGGCACTGCGCCCGCACGTGCTCCAGCATGGCGGCCTTCACCCACTTGCCCAGACCCAGTCCACGCGCCGACGGCCGCACGCCGGTCGCGCCCTGGTATACCAGCGCGGCGCGCTCCGGCAGCCAGAACACCTCGGTGTAGGCGTCGAGCTGCCCGCTGCGGGTGTCCTCGGTGGCCATCAGGAACCGCACCTCGCCCTGCGCGTCGATCATCTTGTCCCACGCGCGGATCATCTCGGGGGTGATGGTCCAGTCCTCCATGTCCAGGTCGCCGCGCGGAGCGGTGTTCATGACCATCATCATGTCCGCCATGCGCGCCAGGTATCCGTCCGGGATGGTCCGCCACACGTGCAGACGGTACGGATCGCCGTCCGGCCGGGTCTGCCAGCGGGCCAGCAGGTCGTCGTCCAGGGCGTTCAGGTCGAGCTGGCTCTGCCGGTTGGCGAGCGCTTCCTCGGCTCCCAGGTGCCGGGCGAAGGCCTCGCCGGCTGGGGAGCGGCTGGTCGTGCCCGCGATCACCACCCGGCGCCCCTCGCGCATGGCCACGTCCCGCAGCGCAGCCCACAGGCGCGTGCCCAGGCCCTGACGTCGGGCGTCCGGATGCACGATCACGCGGACGTGGGCCATGTGGGTGTTCTGCTTGAGGTCGCAGCCCAGCCGGGCATACCCGAGCGCCTCGTCGCCGCTCCACACCACGGCGTGCTCGGTGTGCTCGTCCGGCCCCAGCTGCGTCAGGCCGAGCGCCTCTTTCTCAGGCACCAGCGGTGGGTCCTCCGGGCTGGCGAAGGCGGCGGCGTCGCGCAGCAGGCGGCCCACGGCCAGGCGCTGCTCCGGCGGGGCGCTGCGGGGCTCGAAGGGGGTGACCCTCAGTCCGGCGGCATCGGGAATGGTCATCATGGCCGCAGTGTGACCGGTCGCCCAGCTCGGCACATGGGCCAAGTGGCGGATAGCGTAGGAGCATGAGGGCCCTGCATGCCATCGGCTTCGACGACGCGCCCTTCGCCCGCACGTGGCGCGGCGACGTGGGCATCTACGGCGCGGTCTACGCGGGCCATACCCTGCACGCCGTCGTGTCGGGCCGGGTGCGCCGCGACGGGCGCAACAGCACCGCTGAACTCACCCGCCTGAGTGCCGTGGCCGGCGACCACGTGGGGCTGATCCTGGTGCAGGGCATCGCGCTCGCGGGCTTCAACGTGGTGGACATCCACGCCCTGGAGGCCGCCACCGGCCGTCCGGTGCTGGTCGTGGCCCGCCGCCCGCCCGATCTGGACGCGGTGCGCCGCGCGCTGCTGGACCACGTGCCCGGCGGTGCCAGCAAGTGGCGGCTGGTGCAGGCTGCCGGAGAGATGGAGCCCTGCGCGGGCGTGTGGGTGCAGCGCGCCGGACTCACGCTGGCCGCCGCCGGGGAGGCGCTGGCGTCCCTGACGGTCACGGGCCGCATTCCGGAGCCGCTGCGCGCCGCCCACGTGATCGCCGGCGGCGTGACGCGCGGATCGAGCCGGGGACAGCGCGTGTGAGCCCGGCATTCCGTGGCGCTGGGAGGGTATTGCGGAGTCCGCACCAAAATCGTTTGATGTTCACTCATCAAATTGCTTTGCAAAGCAAGTAGAGTGAGTCCAGCGCCGGGGACCATGCCGCCCCCGGCCCGGAGCGCACGATGCTGACCCTCACCCCCACCGAAAAGCAGGCCTGGCGCGGCTTCCTGCACGCGCACGACACCCTGTGGAAGGGCCTGGACGCCGAACTCGGCAAGGACGACCTGAACCTCCCCGCCTACGAACTCCTGACCACCCTCCAGGAAGCCGGCCTGAGCGGCATGCGCATGACCGAACTGGCGCGCTCGCTGCGCTTTTCCGGCGGCGGCCTGACGCGGCTGGCCGACAAGGTGCAGCGCCAGGGCCTGATCGGCCGCCGCCGCTGCGCCGAGGACGGCCGCGGGTGGGAGGTCTACCTGACCTCCATCGGCGAGGAGAAGCTGCGGCGCATCCATGCCCGGCACCTGCGCGAGGTGCGCCGCCGCTTTCTCGACAAGCTGACCCCGCAGGAAACTGAACTGCTCGCCGGGCTCTGGACCCGCTTCGAGGAGGACACGCCATGACTGCCCCCCACCCCGCGCCCCTCGGCGGCGTGCACCATGTCAGTGCGCTCAGCGCCGACATCGCCGCCAACCACGACTTCTACACCCGCGTGCTGGGCCTGCGCCTGGTCAAGAAGACCGTCAACCAGGACTCGCCCGGCATGTACCACCTGTTCTACGCCGACGGCGTGGGCAGCCCCGGCACCGACATGACCTTCTTCGACTTTCCCCGCGCGGCCCGCGAGCACCGCGGCACCGACTCGATCACCCGCACCACCTTCCGCGTGACCGGCGCGCCCGCCCTGAGCGCGTGGGCTGCCCGCCTGGACGACCACGGCGTGCCCCACGGCGACATTCACGTCGTTGACGGCCGCCTGCACCTGGACTTCGAGGACGTGGACGGCACCCGGCTGTCGCTGATCGACGATGGGGGAGAGGGGCCGCGCGGCGAACCCAACCCCCACACCGACGTGCACCCGGACGACCAGATCCAGGGACTGGGCTACAGCGGCGTCACGGTGGCCGATCACGGCCCCACCGACGACCTGCTGACGCGCGGCCTGGGCCTGAAGGTCGGCCGCGTGTACGACCTGGACGGCTTTCCCACGCACGTGTACGAGCTGGGCGACGGCGGCCCGCACGCGGAACTCCACGTGACCGTCCGCGACGACCTGCCCCGCGCCAAGCCCGGCGCCGGCGGCGTGCACCACGTGGCCCTGCGCGTCCATGAGCAGGAGGACATGGCCCGCTGGCTGCTGCACCTGGCCGATCAGGGCTTCGGGAACAGCGGTCTGGTGGACCGGCACTACTTCCGCAGCATCTACCTGCGCGACGGGAACGGCTTGGTGATCGAACTCGCCACGGACGGTCCTGGCTTCGCCACCGACGAGAGCGTGGACGACCTGGGCGCCCGCCTCGCCCTGCCGCCCTTCCTCGAACCCCGCCGCGCCACCATCGAGGCGCACCTGCGCCCCCTGTCCGTCTGACTCCCGAGGAGACCCCATGACCCTGCACCTCACCGGCTTCCACCACCTGACCGCCGTATCCGGCGACATCCGCGAGAACAAGCGCTTCTACACCCAGGACCTGGGCATGCGGCTCGTCAAGCGCAGCGTGAACCAGGACGACGTCAGCGCGTACCACCTGTTCTACGCGGATAACGTCGGCCATCCCGGCACGGACATCACCTTCTTCGACTGGAATGTGCCGCGCGAGCGCCGCGGCAACCACACCGTCACCCGCACCGGCCTGCGCGTGCGGAACGAGGCGAGCCTGACGTACTGGCAAGAGCGCCTCGCGGCTCTGAACGTCCGCCACGGCGAGATCGTGGAGCGCGACGGCCGCGCCGTGCTGGACTTCGAGGACCATGAGGGCCAGCGCCTGATGCTGGTCACGGACGGCGGCGCCGGCGATCCGCCCACGCCGTGGCCGGACAGCCCCGTGCCCGCCGAGCACCAGATCCGCGGCCTGGGCGCTATTACCATGACCGTCCCGAACCTGCGCAACACCGACCTGGTGCTGCAGAGGGTGATGAACCTGCGCCCGGTGCGCGAGTACCCGGACCCCGAGAGCCCCGCGCACACCGTCCACGTGTACGAGATGGGCGAGGGCGGCGGAGGTCCGCACGCGGAACTGCACGTGGCCGTGCGCCCGGACCTGCCCGCGGCCACGCCCGGTGCGGGCGGCGTGCACCACGTCGCCTTCCGCACGCCGACCGAGGAGCAGTACCACGCGTGGACCGAGCACTTCCAGCACTTCGGCCTGCGCACCAGCGGCGAGGTGGACCGCTACTGGTTCCGCAGCCTGTACGTGCGCGAACCGAACGGCATCCTGTACGAGATCGCCACCGACGGCCCCGGCTTCGGCGTCGACGAGGACATGACCACCCTGGGCGAGAAGATCGTCCTGGCGCCCTTCCTGGAACCCCGCCGCGCGCAGATCGTGGCGAACCTCAAGCCGATCGACTGACGCAGACTGCGCAGAGCCGGAGGCCGGTCAGCCCTCGGCTCTCCACATCTCAGAAGGAGCCCCATGAACTGGATTCACCACCTCGACCGCGGCAGCAGCGACCTCACCGTGCTGCTGCTGCACGGCACCGGCGGCAACGAGCATCAGCTGATGGACTTCGGGCGGCAGGTCGCGCCCACCGCGACCCTGCTGGGCGTGCGGGGCCGCTCACTGGAGGAAGGCTCGCCGCGCTTCTTCCGGCGTTTCACCGCCACCGCCTACGACCAGCCGCACCTGCTGTCCGAGGCCGCCGCGCTGGCCGCCTTCGTCGGCGAGGCCGCGCAGGAGTACGGCCTGGACGCGAAGAAGGTGGTGGCGCTGGGCTACTCGAACGGCGCTAACATCGCGCTGGCGAGCCTTGCTCACCACCCGGACGCGTGGGCGGGCGCGGCGCTGCTGCGGCCCGTGATGCCCATGGACGAGCCGCCGGGCACGGATGTGCACGGCCTGCCGGTGCTCGTGACCAGCGGCGAGCGCGATCCGTACCAGCCCTTCGCCGCGCCGGTCGTGCCGTACCTGACGTCCGTCGGCGCGCGGGTCGAGGAACATCTGCTCAGTGCCGGCCACGAACTTACGCCGCAGGACGTGCAGCTCACGGCCACGTGGCTGGGCCGCCTGTGATCCCCACCCCCGGATTCTGAGGGTGTCGTCAGACGGCGTCAGCGCGCCGTCAATCGCCGCCCGCACACTGCGCGGCATGAAGACCACCCCGACCGCCGTGCTGGCCCTGACCGCCGCCTCTATCCTCTCGACCGCCACGGCGGCACCGAAGATCAGCGCGCAGAGCATCATCGTGAACCCGACGACGCCGGACCTGAGCGTGTCGGTGCGGGTGGACAAGGACACCAGCGGG